>DATCFX010000937.1:0-6748 GCA_036509275.1 Pirellulales bacterium
AGCCCGCGCTGCCCGACACAACGAGGGCCGTGGGCACGGCGCTGGTCGTCGAAAACGTATAACTGTCGCCGCTGCCTGAAACCGAAACCAGCGGAGCGACTTGCAGGGCCGCGGTCGCCGTGTCCGCGCTGTAGGCAGTCACACCGCCATTATCGCTCACGTCGGCGTAGGTCATGGCCGTGCCGGTGGTTTCGTCCCACAGCCGGAACGTCACCGCGTCGCTGATATCGCCAAAGTACCCCTTGTTGGGCACAAAGCGAATGGTATCGGACGAGGCCAACAGCAGGGCATTGGTGTCGCTCACGCTGTCGATGTCCGTCCAATCGATTAAGCTGGGCTCAGCGCCGTCGTCCGGGCTGAACTGCCACGTGCCGTACTGCGTATCCAGGCCGGTGATCGCGACGCCAAGCAGACCATTTGTGTCTTGCTCTTCGCTGCCGATTTGGCCCGGATTCAGCAGGTCCGCAATGCGTGTCAAATAGTACCAGTCGTTGAAGTTGGAGAACCCACTGGAGTACGTCGCGTCGTTCGACTCCGGCTGATCCTGGAGCCACAGCGGCAAGTAGGCGTTAAAATACGGAGCTTGCCGCACGTTGATCGTGGTCGAGGCCGAGGTCGGCGCACTAATCGGATCGCCCGACGCATCTACGAGCATCGCGGTCACGGTGAGCTGCGCCGTGCCGTAGACAAGCGGCGAGAGTTGGAAGCCATCGAGTTCGGCATTAATCTCCGCGACCGTCCCGGTGAATGTGGCGATGCTATTGCCCAAGCCGTCGGTCAATCCAAGCGAGAGGTCGCCATTGTTCGTCGTGATGGTCACGATCGCGTTGGCCGTCGGGTCGGCGTTGATGATGATCGGATCGCCGGTGTCGCCGCTGAACGTCAACTCCTGGTTTTCAGGAGCCTTTTGCCCCGTGGGCAGCGAGACCGAGATATCGGACGACGCGGCGCCGGAACCCACGACTATAAGCGGGATCTTGTCGGTGACCGAAACGGTCCCGCCCTGCGAGCCGGTCGACGAGGACATGAGCGAAACGGTGATCATGCCGCTGCCGGATGAATCCTGCTCCGGCTCTAGGATCAGCGTGGCCAGATCCGCGTTCACGTCGGCGATCGGGCCGAAGAAAGTCTCCGTCGTGCCGTCGTTGTAAATGTTGCTCGAACCGTCCGCGTAGGTGAACGTGCCCCAAGTGGTCGTGAGCGTGACCTTTACCTGGGCCGACGTGTCGGTGTCTCCCGTCACGTAAATCACGCCCGAACTGTCTGTGGCTGACGACCCAAGCACCAGCACACCATTTTCGGGGAGCAATTCGGACGCGGGCGCGGCCAACTCCGGCTCGATATCCGTGCCCAGCGTAATGGTGAATGTCGAGGCATAGCTGGTGCCGGGCGGGGCGCCGGTGGGCGAGGCAGTGAGCTGGACCGAAACGAGGGCCGAGCCGCTGGCGCCGGGCTCGGGCGTGTAGGTCAGATCGCCGGCGGGGTCGATCGAGGGCGGCACCAAAAACAGGGCGGAGTTGTCGTTCGATACGTTAAAGCTGAGCGGCGGGCTCGAGTCGTCGGGCAGGCCGGCGGTCATGCCGGAGGCCCAGCCGGAAATCGTCTGCTGCACATCGACGCCAGTGGGAACGCTTTGGTCCGAACCAAGCGAGAAGGTTGGCTGGGGAACTTCTTGCGAAATCGAAAGCACCACGCCCGAGTTGGCCACCTGTTGCCCGGACCTATCGTCGAGCCACAGTAATAGTGAGTCGCTGTTGCCGAAAAAGCCGGCAGTTGGAAAATATTCCAGCCCGTCCAGGGCAGCATCCAGCGCGGCGAGGTTGCCGGACAGATTGATGGCGTTCGTACCGTTGCCGCTGCTGCCGGTCAGGCCGGCTGATGTGCCCAGATCGAGCGTGCCGTCGGCCACGGAGACAGTCATGCTATCGATTCCAGTGCCGATATTCGGATCGCTCACGCTGACGGGATTGCCGTTGGACCAGGCGAACATGATCGAGTTGTCTTCGCTGCCGATCTGCTCGATGGGCACCGAGATCGCCGGCGAGCTGCCGGCCGGGATTACATTGATCGTATACCCGGCCGACGCGGTATTCAACGCGCTATCGGTGACGGTGAGCGTAATGGCCCGCGAGCCTTTGGTGGGGCTTGGGCTCGCATCCTCGTACGTGACGGCTTGCAAGGCCGCCTGGTAATCGGCCGCCGTGGCCGGGCCGCTGAGGGTGAGGACGCCGGTCGTCGAGTCCCATGCTCCGCTGATGTCGTTCGGGCTGTTGAAAAGCAAAAAATCTTCGCCGGAAACATAGCCGGACGAAATGGAAATGGTCGCGCCGGCGATGGTGGTGTTGTCGGTGACGGCAATGCCCGCATCGATCGGGACGGCGACCGCGTCGGACGCCGCGTTGTAATAGAGCGAACTGGTGCTGGCCGTGACCGCCAAACTCTGCTGGGAAGCCGCCGTCACGCCGATCGTGACCGACGCATTTCCGATCTGCGGCCCGCCGGTTTCCGCGCTATCGGTGAGGGTCATGGCCAGCGTATCGGCGCTGGAGTAGGTCGTGCCCGGCAGGTACTCCAGGCCGTCCAGGGCCGCGTCGATCGCCGCCAGCGTGCCGGAAATGCTGAGATTCGCCGTGCCGTTGCCGCTGCTGCTGGCCAGCGAGCCGGTCGAGCTGAGCGTCAGCGTGCCGTACGATACCTTTAGCGACATCGTGTCGGTCCCGCTGCCGATGTTCGGATCGGCCACGCTGATCGCATTGCCGTCGGCCCAAGAGAACGGCAGCGACTCGCCCTGATACGCACTTTGTGCGTCGTCGGGCACGAAGATCGTCGGCGCACTACCCGAGCCGCCGGCCGCATTCACGTCGATCGTGTAGGTGGCCGTCGCGTTTTTTTGCCCGTCGTAGACGACGATGGCGAGGCTGCGGGGGGTAGTGTTGGGAGTCGAGCTGGTGTCGTTGTAGGTGAGGGAGTCGAGTTCGTTTTGGAAGTCGGTGGGCGAGGCATTGTCGCCGGTCAAGGTATAGACGCCCCCGGACGATGTGACCGTGATGTCGGACGCGTTGTAGGGGAAGGTGAGTTGGTCTTCGCCCGCGATGTAGCCGCCGATCGTGACGATTGCGTATTGCAGCGTCGGGTTGTCGGGATCGGCGACGCTGATGCCCGAATCGACCACGACCGGCGAGCCGCCGGCAGTAAAACTCGCCGTGGTCGTGGTGGTCGTAAGCACGGGCGCCTGATCCTGCGCGACGTTGATGCTGATCGTGTCCGAAGCCGTTTCGTTGTCGCCGGTGTCGACGACCGCGACTTCTACGCTGGCGGTATCGCCATTAAAATTGGCGGTCGGCGTAAACACCATGCCGTCCAGCGCCGCGTTGATGCTGGCCAGCGTGCCCGTCACCACGAGCGGCGAGCTATTGGTGCCCGTGCCACTGATGCCGCTCAGTGAGACAGTGCCATCGGTAGGCGTGAGCGTGAGCTGCTCGTCCTCCCCGCTGGCCTGGGCATCGGCCACCGTGATCGCATTGGCCGACGAGAACGTCAACGGCTGGTTCTGCGCGATGTTCAGGCCGCTGGGCGGGGTGATCGTCGGAGGGGGAACGTCCGTGATCGAGAGGGTTTCAGGTGGGGCGTCGCCCCCGGGACTCGAATCATCTTCGACCCATATATTGACATTGGCTTGGGTTGGGGTCGGCGCGGAATCGGGATCGTAAAACGTTACGCTGTCCAGGGCCGCCTCGTAGGTCTGGGCGCTGGCCGGTCCGTAGAACTCCAGCGACAGGTACGACGATAGCGCCGTGGACTCATGGTAGAGGCCTGGCTGGGGGGCGAACGCGAGCACGTCGTCGGCCGAGAGATATGGCCCGAAGACAAAGACGGTGGCGGCTGCGAGGACGGTGGTGTTGGGGTCGTCAATGGTGACGTTTTGGAACAAATTTACAGATGAGTCCCCTGCATTGAACGTGACCGATGTGGGCCCGGTGCTGGAAACCGTGATCGGCGGGACAATGTCGAAGGTGCGCGTGGCTACCGCACTGTCCTTATCGCCGTCGAACGCCATGATCGAGATCGTGCGCGGCGACGCGTTCGTGTCGGCCGCGAAATCACAATACGTGACCGTCCGGAGGGCGGCTTGGTACTGGGCCACGGTCGCGACGCCGCTGAGGGTCAAAACGCCGGTGGAGATGTCGAAGCTGCCGCTGATGTAGTCCTGCTCGGGCAGCGCGAGCAAATCTTCGGTGGAAACGTAGCCGCTGGATATGGAAACGGTCGCGGACTCCAGGTCGAGATCATCCGCGTCGCTGACGGTTGCGGACGGGTCGACGGCCACTGCGCTGGACAACGCGTTGTAAGTGAGCGAGGTGGGATTGGTGGAGACGACCGGGGCCTGGTCGGCCGCGACATTGAGCGTGACCGACCAATTGGCCGTGAGCGGCCCGCCCGCGCCGCTGTTGCCCTGGTCGTTGATCGCGACCGCCAGATTCGCGGCAGCGCCGTTGAAGCCGGCGGTGGGTGTAAAAACCATGCCCTCCAGGGCCGCGTTGATGCTGGCCAGCGTGCCGGTAAACACCATCAAGGCGTCGGCCGTGCCGGTGCCAGCAATGAAGGTCAGGTTGCTGATGGTCGCCAGGGTCAGCGTGCCGTCGGTGGCGGTCAGCGTCAGTTGCTCGGCGCCGCCGTCGGCGTCGACATCGGCCACCGTAATCAGGTTGCCATTGGCCGACGAAAAAGTCAACGACGCGTTATGGGCGATCTCTTGGGCCGCAGACGGGCCGGCGACCGTGGGAGCCTGGTCCACGAATTCGACCGTGTTTACCACCGCCGCGCTGTTATACGTCCCGTCGTTGACCAGCAGCGAAATGTCGCGGCTGCCCATCGTGCCGCTGGTGCTGCTGAAGGTCACGCTCTCGATGGCCGTCTCGTAGTCGGAAAACGGCAGGGGGCTGCTGCTGCTGAGCAGGAGTTGGTCGCCGTCGAGCGTGCCGGTGATTTGGCCCCCATTGTTAAAATTCAACAGGTCACCGGATTGGTAGTTGCCGGTGATGGTGAGCGTGGCGGAGGTGAGCGTGGTGACGGGGTCGGTGTCGGAGACACTAACGCTGCCGCTGCTGCCGCTGGGAAACACGGTCGAGGGCGTGCCGCCTTCCGTGTAGGCCGGCGGCGTGCCGCTGACGGAAACGCCGACGGGCGACGTGACCGTGATGCTGGCCGAGTCGGAGTTCGAGCTGTACGCGCCGGCCGGGTCGTAATTCAGGGTGTCGCCATGGCCGTGGCCATCGCTTTCGGTGCGGTCCCAGGCGACGAAGGTGAGGGTCGCGGTCCCGGCGAAGCCCGCGTTGGGCACGAAGCGGATCGCCGAGTATCCATCGGCCGGCAGCAGCCGAGCCTCGGACGGCGAGACGGTCAGACTCTCCCAGCCGTCGGGACCGCCGTTGTCCTGCCACGTGCCGCCGTTATCGTTCACGCCCGTGACGGCGATGCCCAGCAGGTTGAAGCCGTTGGCATCGGTGATGATGCCGCTAAACTGGCCGCCGATCAGCGTCCACACGCTTTCGCCATTGTCGGAGCTCAGACTGTCGTTTTCGACGAGGCTGGGCAAGGCCGGGGCGGCCTGCACGAGCTTGGGGGCGATGTTGGTCACGAACTCGGTGTCGTAGGAGTGGAAGTTGGTGGCGGTGATATCCGCCCCGAAGGTGCTGAGCGTGGCACCGTTGGCGCTGGTCTGCCAGCCATATTCGCCGCTGGCTTCGAAGGTGGCCGTATCGTCGCTGCTGCCGGGCTTTCCGGACTGTGCGGCGACGTCGGAGTGGAACGCGGCGTAGTCCTGGTAGACGCCCGGCAGCTCGATGTAGCTATATGCCGCCGAGCCCACGAACGAATCGTCGCCGCCCGAGTCGGTCAGCGAGGCGGTGTCGCCGCCGCCATTGAAACTGTAGGCGTCGACCGTATGAAAGCCCTCGACGCTGTACTTGTAGGCCGAGCCGCTGGCGGGCAGAAGGTCGGCGCTGTTGCCCAACGTGGTCGCCGCGCCGATGGCGGTAAAGATGTCATTGCCCGGCGTGTCGAGCAACTGGGCGTTGTCCTGGTTGTTGGCAACCGTGCTGGTGGCATCGATGGAGACGAAGCCGTTGGTCCGGGCGTCCAGGCCGGCAGTGGAGTTGGTGAGCGTGGCCCACTCACCGGGCGCCGCGCTCCATAGCGCGGCGTTGCCGGCATTGTCAACGAAATCCGCCTGGTCGGCACCGGCGGTGCTGTTGGCGGTCACGGCCAGGACATCATTGGCCGTATTGCTGTAAACGCTGTTCTGCGTGTCGTGTATGGTCGCATCGAGCGACGCGCCGCCGGACTCGAGGGTGGCGGTGAACGTGTCGGCCATCGACGTGTCGAAGAACGTCACGGCATCGTGGGTCGGCTGGCTTGTGCTGCCGTTGAGCGTCTCGTGGTCGTAGCTGCTGGCGATGACGGTCAGCCCCGGAGCGCGTACGACAATCCTTCCCCAAGAGATTCCCGCGGTGATGCCCGGGGTCGTTTCGTCATTGGCGACGAACGTGTTGGTGCCGTTGGAGCTGCTGACGTTGACGGCGTTGTAATCGGCGAGCGAGTAGTCGGTGGCCGAGCCGCCGTTCGTAATATCAAAATCCGTGTCGGAGATGTCGATCTGCAAATTGCCGGTGACAATTCCCAGATTCAGCGCTTGGGCCGAAAAGACGCGCCGGCATTCCAGGTGTTCGAACAGCAGCCGCCGGCTCAC
>DATCFX010000938.1:0-1010 GCA_036509275.1 Pirellulales bacterium
TTATTTTTCGGCCGATCCTAACCCTATACCTACTGCCTCGGTCGTCGCAATGCAATCGGCAGCCGCGCGACAAGCAACGACTCGGCCCCGTCATCCGTGACCTGTCGCCGCCAGCGTGCGGCTGGCGGCCGGTCGGCCGCCGGCTGATGGGACACCTGACCAAGAGGCTGTCCGCCGCGGCCGCCAGGCGGCGGCCCAACCGGGCGGTGTCGTCCCGGCCCAGTACGCGCCGCTCTATCAACGCCTGTCGCTAGAGCACGAAACCCAACAGTGCCGAGCCATCGTGCTGGAGTGCGACAAGCTACGCGACCTGCTCCAGCCGGCCAGCAGCCAACAGGCGCGGCGGTAATTACCAATTAACGGCTGACGTTAGCGACCGGCTGCGGATTGATCGTCAGATGGCGATAGGGCCGCTTGGTTTGGTAGAGGGCGAGCCGCGCTTGGAACGCGGCGTTCCCAGGTGGCGCGGACAGAGCGATGGCCTGATTCTCCCAGCGGGTGGCCTGCTCGAAATCGCCCGCTTCGGCATAAGCGGCGGCGAGCGTGTCCAGGCACTCGGGATTCGCCCACCGCGTAAGCTGGCAGGCCTTGGTGGCCGACGAAACCGCAAGCACCGCGTCGCGAAATTCGCGCTCCGGCCGCGTGGCCAGCGACCAGGCCAAGTTGTTGTGAGCCGCCAGGAGTTCCGGATCGAGCCGGATGGCCAGTTCGTAATCGGGTATTGCCAGGTCGTGCCTGCCGAGGTGGGCATAAGCGTTTCCGCGGTTGGCATAGGCGGCAGCCGACTTCGGGTCGAGCCGGATCGCTTCGTTCTGGTCGTCGATGGCACGTTGATACTGCCCCAGGGCTCGCCAGGCAATACCGCGACTCGTGTAGGCCGCCACGTCGGCCGGATGGCTGCGAATCCGAGCGGTGAAGTGATCGACGGCCTGGTCCAGCCGCACGACGTCGGCCGCGGCGATCCAGCCCGAAGTCAATGCCGAGTGGACTCCCAGCCACTCGCCGCGGGC
>DATCFX010000939.1:0-1779 GCA_036509275.1 Pirellulales bacterium
CCCCGGGCTCGCTGCCGGCTACGCCGGCCGGCGCCTCAGTGCGCCGATGAGCGGCGACATCGTCGCTGAGCTGGAGCGCCGGTTTGGCCGGCTCCAGTCGCGCCAGCGGCTCGGCATCGAGGACGATCACGAAGCCCGGGCGGCCGGCCGGGGCAAAGGGTCGTTGCGGCCGAGGCGATGGTATCTGAGCGCGCCGGTCATCCGCGGCACGCTGAAGCTGACCGGATTGTATTGGCATGGCCGCAAAAACGCCGAGCGCATCGTCACCCGCCATCACGAGATCGCTCTGGCCGGGCTCCCGCCGGCGTTCGACGGGTTCACCATCCTGCAGCTGAGCGATCTTCACATCGATATGAACCAAGGGGCGATCCGCTGCCTGATCGCGCTGCTGCCGCAGCTCAGCTACGATCTTTGTGTCCTGACCGGCGATTACCGCGGCAAGACATTCGGACCGTTCGCGGCGACGATCGAGGGCATGGCGCAGCTGCGCCGGCATCTCGCCGGGCCGGTCTTTGGCGTCTTGGGCAATCACGATTCGATGCGCATGGTCCCGGCCCTGGAGGAGATGGGGATCCGCATGCTGGTCAACGAGACCGAGCCGCTGGTGCGGGACGGCCACAGCTTGCACCTGGCCGGCATCGATGACGCCCACTACTACCGGCTCGACAACATCGAAAAGGCTGCAGCGCAAATTCCCGACGGCGCGTGCTCGGTTCTATTGTCGCATACACCCGAGATCTACCGCCAGGCGGCGCACGCCGGTTTCGACCTGCTGCTGAGCGGGCACACTCACGGCGGCCAGATTTGCCTGCCCGGCGCCATCCCGGTGACGCTCGATTCGGCGCTGCCGCGGCAAATGGGGTCCGGCTCCTGGCGCTATGGCCGCATGGTCGGCTATACCTCGGTCGGGGTCGGATCGTGCATCGTCCCGGTCAGGATCAACTGCCCCCCGGAAATCACGCTTCACCACCTGCGCGCGGTGTGAGCGTTACCCGGTGTGAGCCCTACCCAGGGTGAGCCCTACCCAGGGTGAGCCCTAATAGGGCCGTTCGCGCAGGTCGAAAGCGTAGAGCAGACGCGACAGCAGCAATTCGCCGACGAGAAAGACGGCGACGCCGAGCGCCACATCGGCCAGGGTCAACGGCAGCGGACCAAGACAGCCAAGCAGCGGAAACAGCGATTCCGGGACCTGATCAAGCCCGACGGCGGGGCTGCTCGGCAACTGGCCAAGGCGCCGCTTCAAAAAGCTGGAAAACAGGTCGCCGGCCATTGCCAGAGCACCGACCAGCATGCCGATGCGCCACGACAATCCGACCAGCGGCGCGCCCGCGGTGGTCACCAGGATAGCGAGGATCACTCCGCGTATGGTCTTTGATCGGCCAAAGAGCGGCCGGCCATCGACAAATTCGCGCCCGCTGTCGACAGGACGCAAAAACCGGGCTCCCAGCAGCTTGCCGGCGACCAACGGCGTTCCGTTCGCAAGCAGCAGCAGAAACAGCAATCGAACGACAATCGAGAGGTGCATTTCAGGCGAGAGGTGCATCTCAGGGTTCGCCGAGCGAAGCCTGGCTGGCTCCACTCAAAACCGCTCCAGGCGCGCCGCGATCCGCTCCCGACAGCAGCGGCGCTCCAGGGGCGAGCACCCAGCCCGCGACATCGGCGGCGACCAGCGGGCCATCGAGATCGCGCAACAACATGTGGTAGCCGTGCTGATAATAGACAAGGCTGCGGCGGTCTGCGGGGTCATGCGGCAGCGAGCGGACAAATCGGCGGATCGGG
>DATCFX010000940.1:0-1396 GCA_036509275.1 Pirellulales bacterium
TTTCCACTACACGCCCGCGCGTCGAAAAAACGTCCACGACCTCCCGCCGCGTCGCCATCACAACACGACTTACGTCAAAACGGCGTCCGAAAAAATCGCTCGCCCACCGATTTTTTTCAAACCCTGGGGAAGTTGGGCTAAGTTGCGAACGAACTCGGCGGCCAAATCGATGCCGTCGTTCCAGTTCTCGGCTTCCGTTCTGCCGGAAGACTTTCGCGGTTTGAAACTGTGATCGCCGTCAGGCAGCCATTTGATCTGGATTGCCGGCGGCAGGTTGTAGCACACAACCTCGTCGCGGCTGCCGAGGGAGTCGCGCTCGCCTTGGATGATGAGCGTCGGCGTTCTCAGCCGGATCAAGTGTTCGACCCGTAGTTTGTCCGGCTGGCCGGGAGGATGGAATGGATAGCCGAGACAGACCAGGCCTGCGACTCCGGCCTCGTCGGCCACGAGGCTGGCGATCCGGCCGCCCAGCGACTTGCCGCCAATGACCAGGCCCTTGGCGCCCAGTTGCTCGATCACCCTCAGCCAGGACTCGCGCAGCGTCGGTTCGCGATCCGGCGGCCGGCGTTTGCCCGTTCGCCGGCGCTGGGCCATGTACGGGAACTCGAAGCGCGCGACCCGTAACCCCTTGACCGCCAACCCCGCCGCAAACCTGGCCATGAACGGCGTGTCCATGCCGGCGCCCGCCCCGTGGGCCAGTGCGACAGTGCATTTGGCGTCGGAAGTGCCGTCAATCAAGAACTCCATTGGCCGCGTCATCACCTCGCTCCATGCCAGGGCCGCGAACAGCGCGTCGAAATCACACATCCGGCCTGGGTCTCGGCTTGTGCTGGGCTTGATGCGCTAAGCCACTGGCCCGAGACAGCGCCGATCTGCCGAACCGCTCTTGGATCCGATCGGCGACTTCGTCGAGTTGGCGCAGTTTCTGCCGCTCGTCGTCGTCGAACAACTGGCCCTGCGACGGGCTCGAGCCCAGGCCGCTGGCTCCAAAACCCAGCAACCGCACCGACAGATGCCCTGGCGGCAGCCGCGTCGTCAACAGCTCGACGCCGGCATTCCACAACTCCTGGCTGATGCACGTCGGCTCCGCCAGCGTCAGCGAGCGCGTGATGGTACGAAAATCGGCGAATCGCACTTTCAATTCAACCGTGTGACCCTTCAGATTGTGCCGACGCAGCCGGCGGCCGACTTGTTCGACCAGTTCCAGCAGCCATGCCCGCAAGACTTCCATGTCGGCAATGTCGGCGGCGAACGTGGTCTCGTGCGAGATCGACTTGGCCTCGCGGTCCGGCACCACGCGCCGGTCGTCGAGGCCTTGAGCCAGTCGCCAATAGTGTTCGCCGGCCGAGCCGAACAACTCGATCAACCTGGCGGCCGGCAGCGAGCGCAGCCGGCC
>DATCFX010000941.1:0-2858 GCA_036509275.1 Pirellulales bacterium
GCACGCAGCCGCTGCGAATTCTGCTGGCCGAAGACAGGCTGGTAAATCAGCGCATGGCCGTCGGCCTGCTGGAAAAGCGCGGGCACCAGATCACGATTGCGGGCAACGGCCGCGAAGCGGTCGTAGCGGCGCAGGCCAATCGGTTCGATCTGATCCTGATGGACGTGCAGATGCCCGAACTGGACGGTTTTGCAGCCACGGCCGAGATCCGCACTTTGGAATCCGCGATCAATCGGCATACGCCGATCGTGGCCATGACCGCGCATGCCATGAAGGGCGACCGCGAGCGGTGTCTGGAGGCAGGCATGGATCATTACATCTCCAAGCCGATCCGCAGCCAGGAATTGTTTGCGATGATCGAAGGCCTGTTCAGTTCCAAGGTATCAAAATGGGACGTACCGTCGCAGTCTGATACCGATTCAGCCGGCCCCATCGATTGGCAGGCCGCGTTGACCACGGCCGGCGGAGACCAGCAACTGCTGGCCGAGATGATCGGCATGTTTCTGGTGGAAGGCCCAAAACTGGCGGGCGAGATTCGCGGCTCGGCGGCCAGCGGCGACGCCACCACGCTGCGGCGTGCGGCCCATACGCTGCGGGCGTCGCTGCGATATATTGGCGCCGAAGCGGCTGCGGCGCGTGCCGGGCAGCTCGAGCAGCAATCGGGGACCGCTGACTTTCAGTCGCTTGCGCCGCGTATCGAAGCATTGGAACAGGACGTGCAACAGATCATTCCGCTACTTAAGCAGTATCTTGCCTCTTGCGGGGGAAGCGCGGACCATGCCAGCACGCCGGCGACTTGACCAGCCTACGACAATCGAGAACACTGGCGGCATTCTTGGGGGGATTATTGTTATGAGTCGCGGAACAATCGGCCGGCCGATGGAGATTCTGCTGGTCGAAGACGGTTTGATCGACGCGCGGCTGACGATTGCCGCCTTGCAGAAAAGCGGGGTCAAGCATCGCCTGACGCTCACGCGCGACGGGGCCGAGGCCGTCAAGTTCCTGCGCCGCGAAGGGCAGTTTACCCACGTACCGCGGCCGGATCTGATCCTGCTGGATCTGCACTTGCCGAAAAAAGACGGCCGCGAGGTGCTCGACGATATCCGCGCCGACCCGGAGTTGAAGCACATTCCCGTGGTCGTACTCACTGCTTCGGACGATCCAGAAGACAAGCTGCGGAGCGAACTGCTGAACGTCGACAGCTACATGACCAAGCCCGTCGACTTCGACAAATTTCTGGAAGTCGTTCGCCAACTCCGCAAGTTCTGGCTGGCCGACATCGTGCTGCCGCGAATGGAGTAGCACGGCATCAATGCCGCGGCTAAGTTCTAGCCGGCGCCAACTTCGTGAACGCGGACCATGTTGTGCCCGCGCGAGGCCAGCGCGACGCCGGCCACGAGCACTACGAAGTTGCCGGGCGCCAGCAGGCCTTCGCGCAGCCCCCAGTCCTCGACGTATTGCAGTAACTGAATGCTGTCGGTCGTGGGGGCGCCGGGCAGCGGAATGACGTTCCAATACAGGGCCATTTGCCGCAGCGTTTCGATGCTGTCGCTGACGCCCACGATCGGCACCAGGTTGCGCCGCTTGCTCATGGCCAGCGCCGATGCGCCGCTGTGGCTGACGACCACCGCCAGGCTCGCGTCGAGCTCCTGCGCAATGTTCGCCGCGCCCACGACCACGGCCTGCGTGATCCGCTTGAGATCGTCGGGCAAGATCACCGGCGGCGGCATCGAGGGGCGGTTGCGCATCAACGGCTCGGTGGCCAGGGCGATGCGGTTCATCATTTCCACGGCCGCCCGGGGATATTCGCCCACGGCCGTTTCGCCCGAGAGCATGCAGGCGTCGCAGCCGTCGAGAATGGCGTTGGCCACGTCCGTGACTTCCGCCCGGCTCGGCTGCCGCGAGTGCTGCATGCTGTCGAGCATTTGCGTGGCGATAATCACGGGCTTGTCGTAGCGGTTGCAAGCGGCGACGATCTGCTTCTGCACGACCGGCATGCTGGCCACGTCGATTTCCACGCCCAGGTCGCCGCGGGCCACCATCACGCCGTCGGCGGCGATCACGATTTCGTCGAGTTGGTCGATGGCCTCTTGTTTTTCGATCTTGGCGATGACCTTGGCGTGCGAATCGTGATAACTGAGCAGCCATTTCAGTTCGTTCACCTCCTTGGGCGAACGGACGAAACTCAAGCTGACGAAGTCGGCGCCCTTGGCGGCGGCCCAAACCGCGTGCTTGCGGTCAGCTTCGCTCATCGCGGGCAAGCTGATTTTCACTCCCGGCAGGTTGACGCCTTGCCGGCTGCGAATCAGGCCCGGCTGCGTCACCCGGCAGCGGACCCAATCGGCGCCGCGTTCGCAGACGTCCAAGCGCACCGTGCCGTCGACGAGCATCACGCGGTCGTTGACGTGCAGTTCGTCGATCAGCCCGGGATAGTTGGTCACCAGTTCGCTGGCGTCGCTCACCTGCTCGCCCCGCACGAACGTCAGCTCGTTGCCCTGCTGGCAATCGATCAGGCCGCCGGTCAGCTCGCCCAAGCGAATCTTGGGGCCGGCCAGATCGACCAGCACGCCCACCGGGTTGTGCAGCTCGTCGCTGATGCGGCGGATGCGGTCCAGCACTTCTTCGTGCTGGGCCAACTCGCCGTGGGCCATGTTCAGCCGGAACACGTCAACCCCGGCCTCGACCAGCGCGGCCAATTGCGCTTCGTCGCGACAAGCAGGACCTACGGTGGCTACAATCTTCGTCCGGGCCCGCTGGTTTTGCCGGAGGGTCGGAGTACTCGCAGGACTGATAGCAGTCGTCACGCGGTCGTCTCGCTGGGGTGGAGGGAATTGCCCCGCCTGCCAATCGCGCCGACA
>DATCFX010000942.1:0-1759 GCA_036509275.1 Pirellulales bacterium
TGTAGCTGCGGTACTTCTCGCCTGTCACGGCGTTCTCGAACGTGGCGCACCGCCAATGTAGCCGGATGATTCGAATGCAGGCGTCGAGCGCCGCTGGACTTCCCAGCGCCGGGATGATCACGTCAGTACCGCCGATCATGCCTGTTGCTCCGGCCACTGCGACGCTGGACACGGATACCGTCGATTCATGCCATTGATGCGGCGGACGGGAGTTAGCACGTGGCCGGATCGACAAGAATCATTGCGGGCCGAGGCAGGTCGCGTCAATCTTCCATCACCTCTTGTTCCTTGGCCTTGGCCATATCGTTGGCACGGGTCTCGAACTTTTTGGTGAGTTCTTGGATCTCTTCCTTGACGCTGTCGCAGTCGTCTTCCGACAGGGTCTTGTCCTTCTGCTGCTGGTCGGCCAGCTTGTTGCCGTCGCGGCGAACGTTGCGGACGGCGACTCGCGACTCTTCGTTCAGCTCCTTGATGCGGCCCACGAGCTTGCGGCGCGTCTCGGTCGAGAGCGGGGGCACGTTGAGCCGGATGACCCGACCGTCGTTGATGGGCGTGAAGCCCAGGCCGCTGGCCTGGATCGCCTTTTCGATGTCTTTGATCGTGCCGGGATCGAACGGCCGGACGACGATTTGCGTCGGCTCGGGCGCGCCGACGGACGCCAACTGCTTGATCGGCGTGGGCGAGCCGTAGACTTCGACCCGCAGCGTGTCGACCAGGCCGGGATTGGCCCGGCCGGTGCGGATGCCGGACAAGGCGTGCTTGAGCACGTCGACGGCCTTTTCCATCCGCTCTTCCACGTCCATCAGGATTTCGTCAGCGCTCATCGCCCAAGCCCTCTCGGGAAATTTCGTGAAAACGGTTTTTGAACAGAAGGCCGCGAAGAACGCTAAGAAGAAAATGAAAAGTGATCGAGACGCAGCACGCTTGATCCTCGCGCTTTTTGCGCTCTCCTGGTTTCACTTTTCACTTTTTCCCGTCAAGGTCGCCACGCCGCTGGTCACCCGGGTCCCGATCCGCTCGCCGGCCACGGCCCGCTCGATATTGCCTTCCTTCTTGAAGTTGAAGACCAGGATCGGCATGTCGTGTTCCATGCACTGGGCGATTGCCGTGGGATCCATCACGCGCAGGTTCTGATCGCGAATGGCCTGGTAGCTCAGCTCGCTATACAGCACGGCGTGCGGGTTCTTTTCTGGATCGTCACTATAGACGCCCTCGACGCGCGTGGCTTTGAGCAGGATGTCGGCCTCGAGTTCCAACGCCCGCTGGGCGGCCGCCGTGTCGGTGGTGACGAACGGGCTGCCGGTGCCACAGGCCAGGATCACGATGCGACCTTTTTCCAAGTGCCGGCGGGCGCGGCGGCGGATGTAGGGCTCAGCTACGCCGTCCATGCGGATGGCGGTCGAGAGCCGCGTCTCGCAGCCTAGCGATTCCAGGGCGTCTTGCAGCGCCAGGCCGTTGATTACCGTGGCCAGCATGCCCATGTAATGGGCCGTGGCCTCCTGCACGCAACTGGCGGCCGCCGTGAACTGGGCCCCGCGCAGGATATTGCCGCCGCCGATCACGATAGCGATCTGCACGCCACGCTGCTTGGCACGCCAGGTTTGCCGGGCAATGTGCAACACGGCGTCCATGCTGATGCCGCGTTCGCCAGCGTGGCAAAAACTCTCGCCCGATAGCTTCAACACCACGCGCCCGAACGCGGGAGGCGACCCGTCGGCTGCCATTCGACTGCTCATAACTGGCGGTTTCTCTGGGGGAA
>DATCFX010000943.1:0-1162 GCA_036509275.1 Pirellulales bacterium
CGGGCCGGCCGGGAAGAAAGGCAGACGATCGAGACTGGCGAAGGTCCAACCGCCGCCGTCGTAAACGTACTGCTTGACGTGGCCGTCCGTGCCCACGGCGAACAGATCGAGCGACCCGCCTCGCACCACGCCCGCCAGCGCCGTGCCCGCGGCGAACGTCACAGCGGGATTGCCGGTCACGGAGTCCAAGGAAACGAAGCCGGTCCAGCCGCCCGCGGCCGTGGATTGGGCCCAAAGAGCTTGGCCGTTCTGGCCCACGCCGAAGAGGTTGACCGACGAACCGACGGTAAACGCCGTCAGCTTCGCCGCCGGATCGAATGTCGTGTTCGCGTCGATCACCGCCAGTCCGCTGTCGCTGTTCGTGTCATAGCTATAGCGGTCTTCGCGCACCAGTCCGTCGGCGCCCACGACGAACAGGTCTTGCTCGTTCAGATCGCCGGCGATCGCCACTGAGGCGGAACTCGAGTTGCTCAAGGTGTTGGGAGCGATCGAGCCGCCGAGTGCATACTGGTTCCAGGCACCGCTGCCAAGGTTGAAGTTGAACACCGCCAGATCGCCGCCCGGCGTCGCGCCGAATACTTGCTGGATGCCGCTTGAATCGCTGTAAAACGCGATGCTCGACGACGTGGAAAGCGCCGGCGCGCCACCTAGCGCCTGGTTCGCGAGGCCCGACCCATAGTTGAAGACGTTTTTGATCTGGCCGTTGTTATCGACGCCAAACAGGGTGAAGCCGTTGCTCGCCCAAAGTTTGACGCCCAGCGCCGAGTTGTTGGCGAAGGTGTCGGCGCCCACGGAAAGCGTACTGGGCGAGCTCCAGGCGGTGCCGTCGTAAGTTATCTCGTCGACCGTGCCGGAGCCGTTGACGCCGAACAGGAACACGTCGCCGCCCAATTCCGCGATTGCCAACGGCGTACCGGCTGACATACCGCCGTCGGTCGCCACGGCGGAACTGGTCCAGCTTCCGCCCGACTCGTGCAGCCACTCGATGCCGCCTCCCGCGTGTACTCCAAACAGGTCGATCGAGCTGCCGTTGTCCCAGACGGAAAGCTGTGTGCCTTGGCTGAACTGGGGCAAGTTGTTCAGGTCGTCAAGAGTCCAAGCGTTGGTCGCCGAGTCGTAGACGTATTCGCGCACATAGCCGTCGGTGCCCACGCCGAACAGG
>DATCFX010000944.1:0-1467 GCA_036509275.1 Pirellulales bacterium
GCCGGCCCACATGCTCAGGCACAGCACCGGGATCGTCAGCCAGTCCACGCACAGGTGAGCGAGGATGAGGTTGCGCCGCGGCACCGGCTGGGCCAGCAGCAATTCCATCGTGCCGCGGTCCAACTCGCCAGCGACCGCCCCCGACGACCGGCCGACGGCCCAGACGCATAGGATCGTCTGCACCAGGGGATGGACGTAGCCGATGCTCATCATGTCCGCCGCTCGCGTGATATCAATGGATTCACCGCCGACCAGGGCTTGCAGCAGTTGGCCAGGGCCCTCGAACAGCATCTTCTCCAGCTCGCTGATCGACAGGCGCAGTGCCAGAAAGGGCAAGAATTGTGCGGTGATGCGTTGCGTCACTCTGGCCCACAGGCACTCGAAGGCGAACAGCAGCAGCGCCACCAGGGCCAGGCCGACGCCAACGTCGCGCAGCAGCTTACGGACCAGGACGCGGATCATGTCTCGGCCCCGTGATAGCGGTTGTAGATCGCGGCCAGTCCCAGCGGGGCCACGGTCAAGTCGGTCACCTGCTGGCGGCCCAGCCAGTCCAGCAAGGGCGGCAGCGGCCCACCGTACTCCAGCGTAACCTCCTCTCCCTGTCCCGCCTGGCAGCGCAGGTCCGGCAATTCGGGCAGCCGTTCCGGCGGCCGGGCGAAGCGAGCCCGGATCAACCGGGCCTGGCGCAACTCAGTCATGGCTTGCAGATGGACGAGCCGGCCGCGCTGCAGGATGCCGACGCGGTCGCGAATTTGTTCGACTTCGCCGAGGACGTGCGAGGAGAAGAGTACGGCCTGGCCGCGGTCGCGGGCGCGTCGCAGCTGGACCAGCAATTCCTCGCGCATGGTTGGGTCAAGGGTGTTGGTCGGCTCATCAAGGATGAGCAACGGCGTCCGCGGCGCCAGCACTTGCAAGAGGGCCACCTTGCGCTTCATACCGGACGACAGCTGGGCGATGGGCCGGGACAGGTCGATGTCGAACGCGCGGGCCAGGCGGTCCACCTCGGCCTCGTCGGCGACCTGGCGCAGGTCGCTCAAGAAACGGATAAGTTGCCGGCCGGTCATGTTCTCGTAGAGCCGCAGCTCGCCGGGCAGATAGCCGACGTGGCGACGGACGGCAACGCTGTCGTGCCAGCAGTCGTGGCCGTGGATGGAGGCCTTGCCGGAGGTCGGCCGCAGGAAGCCGAGCAGCAGGCGCAGGGCGGTCGATTTGCCCGAGCCGTTGGGGCCGAGCAGGCCGAACACTTCGCCGGGCGCAACGCTCAGGGTGAGCCGGTCGAGCGCCCGAAAGCCGTGGTAGTCCTTGGTCAGGTCGTCGGTGCGCAGCAGCATGCCTTCTCGCCGCAAGCCCTGGGTGATGATGTTTTCACGGCCCCTCTGTCTGTGCCGGCCGGCCAATCTGCGAACCTTATCCCAAGCCGCGGGTACGTAAGCCGTTGCCTCTGTTCGCCAGGGCAGCGACAATCCG
>DATCFX010000945.1:0-1059 GCA_036509275.1 Pirellulales bacterium
CCGCGCTCGATCAGGTGGCGGCGATTGTGCGCAGCAAGTACCACACCGGCGCCGGTGGCCAGCAGTACGCCGGGGCGCTGTGTGCACTCATCCAGCAGCGTGCTTTCGCGCTGGCGAAAACCGGCCTCGCCCTCGATCTCGAACACCGTGCTCACATCCACGCCGCAATGGCGTTCGATCTCCTGGTCGAGATCGACGAACAGCAGTCCATAATGCGCGGCAAGCCGCCGCCCGATGGATGTCTTGCCGGCGCCGGTGGGACCGATGATGAACAGGTTGCACGACGGATTCATGCGCAAATGCTAACAGGGCAACGGGTATTGCTGGCCGGCTGCGGCGACCTTGGCACGCGCGTGGCGCGGCGACTGCTGGCGCGCGGCGACGAGGTGTGGGCATTGCGGCGCCAGCCACCGCTGCAGGACAACAGCGGCATCCGCTGGCTGCGCGGCGACCTGACCCAAGCGAAAACCTTGCGTGAGCTGCCCGCTGGCATTACCCAGATGGTATATCTGCCGACGCCGGATCGGCGTGACGAATCCGCTTATCGCGCCACGTTCGTGGAAGGCCTGCATCATCTGCTCGATGCATTGGGCAGTCATTCACTACAGCGCGTGTTGCTGGTTTCCTCCAGTGCGGTCCATGGCGAGCACGCCGGCGGCTGGGTGGATGAATCCACGCCGCCGGCACCGCCAGGATTCAACGGGGCGGTGCTGCTGGAGGCGGAACGGCTGCTCGCAACACTACCGGTGGCTTCGATCGTGTTGCGGTTGGCCGGGCTGTATGGCCCGGGGCGGTTGCAACTACTTGAGCGCCTGCGCGTCGGCCAGGTCAAAGTACCGCGCATGTTGCCGCACTGGGCCAATCGCATCCATGTCGACGATGCCGCCGCCACGGTCGCGCACTTGCTGCAGCTGACCGATCCGTTGCCGCTGTATCTTGGCGTGGACGACACGCCGCTGCCGCTCGATGTGCTGTACGACCATCTGGCCGGCTTGATCGGCGCACCGCTGGCTGCCGACGGCCCCGCACCGGCCGGCATCGGCAGCAAGCGGCTCAGCA
>DATCFX010000946.1:0-2447 GCA_036509275.1 Pirellulales bacterium
CGAGGAACTCGGCAAGCAAATGAAGTGGGCCGAAGCGGTCGCCGCCGGCGAGCGCGTGTTGGCCATCGATCGAGCGGACGGCAGTGCAGCGGCAGGCAATATGGCCGACGTGCTCATGTGGTTGGGCGGCTGCGAGCAAGGCCGCGATGGCTTTGCGGCCGCCGAAAAATTTTTTCGCGAAGCGCAGCAGGTCTGTACTGCTCTGTACGGAGCCAACGACTGGCGCGTGACCGACGCCCGGCTCGAAGTGGAGCGCACGCGGCGGCTGGCCGGCCTGGAGGCCAAAGCGCTCGGCGAGTATCACGAGGCCTACCGGCTGGCAGTCGGTGCCTACAAGCTGTTCAGGGATGGCAAGTACTCCGATGCCTTGATTCAAGCCAAACAGGCCGCGGACTTCGAGTCCGGCGCCCTCGGCCCGGACGATGCGCGCTGCGCAACGAGCCTCAATTTTCTTGGCAGAATTAACCAGGAACTCGGCCGTTACGCCGCCATCGAGCCGCTGTATCGGCAGGCGATCGCCATCCAGCGCACGGCGCTCGGCCCGGCGCATCCGGAATATGCGGCGAGCCTGCACAATCTGGCCAAGCTCTATCTGGCCCAGGGCAAAACCTCCCAGGCCGTGCCGCTGCTCGTCGAATCGCTCGCAAGCCAGAAAAAAGCCCGCGGCGAAATGCACTCCGACTGCGCCATCGCCGCCAGCACGCTGGGCAGCGCGTATAAGCAACTGGGCGACTACACCCGGGCCGAGCCGCTGGCGCGCGAGGCCTTGAAGATTTGGAAACAAACCTTGGGTGAAAACCACCGCTTCTATGCCATTGGGCTGACTAACCTCGCCGCGCTGTATGATGCCATGGGCGACTACGCGCGGGCCGAGCCGCTCTATCGGCAAGCCGTGGACTTAACCAGGAAAAACCTGGGTGAGGCGCACCCCGAGTACGCCATGAAGCTGAATAACCTGGCCATGTATTACCACATGACCGGCGCCTACCCGAAAGCCGAGCCGCTGTACCGCGAGGCATTGGCAATCACGAGGAAGACCCTCGGCGAAGCGCATCCGGATTATGCCCTGGGCCTGAATAACCTCGGCGGTCTTTACAACGACTTGGGAGACTACGCGCGGGCCGAGCCGCTCTATCGACAGGCCTTGGAGATCCGTAAGAAGCGCTTAGGCCAAACGCATCCCGACTATGCCGCGAGCCTGAACAACCTGGCCGGGCTGTACCTCGGCATGGGCCAATACGCCCGAGCCGAGCCGCTCTACCAGGAGGCGCTGGAAATCCGCAAGAACAGCCTGGGCGAAAAGCACCCCGACTACGCGGCGAGCCTGAACAACCTGGCCACGCTGTATGAAAAAATGGGCGACTACGCGCGGGCCGAGCCGCTGTATGTCGCGGCGCTGGCGATCGAGAAGCAGGCCCTCGGCCAGTCGCATCATGACTATGCCCTGGGACTGAATAATCTGGCCTTGCTCTACCAGAGGATGAGCAACTATGCCCGCGCCGAGCCGCTGCTGCGGGAAGCGCTGGAAATCCGCAAAAGCAGCCTGGGCGAACAGCACCCCGACTACGCGGCGAGTCTGAATAACCTGGCCTCACTGTACGAAGACATGGGCGACTACGCCCGGGCCGAGCCGCTCTACCGGCAAGCGCTGGATATTCGCAAGATCGCTCTAGGAGAAAAACATCCCGACTACGCGCAGAGCCTGAACAACCTGGCCGCGCTGTATGAAAACACGGGCGACTACGCGCGGGCCGAGCCGCTCTATCGGGAGACGCTGGAAATCTACAAGCGAACCTTGGGCGATGCGCATCCGAACGGTGCCTTGGTCATGAATAACCTGGCTTCCATGTACAGGAAGATGGGCGACTACGTCCGGGCCGAGCCGCTCTATCGGCAGGCCTTGGAAGTCCGCAGAAAAACCTTGGGCGACGCGCATCCCGACTACGCCGACAGCCTGGGCGGGCTCGCGATGCTCTACCAACTGATGGGCGATCATCTCCAAGCCGAGCCGCTCTTTCGGCAGGCTCTGGAAATCGACAAGGAAGTCCGGGGAGAGATGCACGCGGAATACGCGGCGGATCTCAACAATTTCGGGCTCCTGGAACTCGCGCTCGATCGCCCGGCCGAGGCGGAAAAACACCTGCGACAAGCAGCCACGATCCGGCGCAGGAGCCTGGACCTGGCAGGCGCCGTACAATCCGAGCGGCAGCAACTAGCCATGGTCAAGGCCGAGCGCATCAACGGCACGCTCGATAATTATCTCACCGCCGCATTGGCCGCCCACATTGCACCGGGCGACAGGTACGAAGAAGCGGCGGCTTGGAAAGGCGCGATTGCGGCCCAGCAGCAATTAGTTCGGGCCAGGCAACGGACGTTGGCTGCCAATCCCAGTTCGGATTTGGCCAAACTGTTCGCCGAACTGGAACAGAAGACGCGGCGGCTGGCCA
>DATCFX010000947.1:0-1066 GCA_036509275.1 Pirellulales bacterium
GGCAAGCGGCGCGCGGCCCGGTGCGGTAAAAGGACAGCCGCGACCAGGCCACGACCCCGCGGCTGCACTCGCGGCAATGAATGGAATTTGTTTTTAGGAATCGATCGGTAACCCCTGGAATCCCTGTGCCTGCTCCGCCGCGTCAACCGAATCCGCCGGGCTCCGGGCCGCCGATTGCCGGCATCATCGGGTCGGGCTCGGCGATGCAGAAGGTCTACAACCTCACGCGTTTGGTGGCCAAGAGCAACGCTTCGGTCCTGTTGCTGGGAGAAACCGGCACCGGCAAGGAGTTGATCGCCAAGGCCGTACACCAACTCAGCCCGCGCGGGAGCGGCCCGTTTGTCCGCGTCAATTGCGGGGCGCTCAGCGAAAGCCTGCTGGAAAGCGAGCTGTTCGGCCACGTGCGCGGATCGTTCACCGGCGCCATCGACAATCGCACCGGCCGTTTTGAGGCGGCCCATACCGGCACCGTGTTTCTGGATGAAATCAACTCCACGACGCCCAAACTGCAAGTCAAACTGCTGCGCGTGCTGCAAGAGCGCGAGTTCGAGCGCGTGGGCGATACGCAGACCATTCGGGTCGATACCCGGGTGATCGCCGCCAGCAATCGCGACCTGGCCGAAGAGGTCGAGGCCGAACGCTTTCGCGAAGACCTGTACTACCGGCTGAACGTCGTGCCGATTCACTTGCCTCCGCTGCGCGAGCGCCGCGAGGATATTCCCGAGTTGGTCGGCCATTTCCTCAATTTCTACAACGAAAAGAACGATCGCTACGTGGCCCACATCGACCACCGGGTGCTCGAGTCGCTGCAGGATTACCATTGGCCGGGCAACGTGCGCGAGTTGCAAAACTACGTCGAGCGGGCCGTCGTGATGGCCGAGGGAGACGAGTTCACCCTGGAACTGCTGCCCGAAACGCTGACCAGCCAGAAGCGGCCGCGCAGCTCGCGGTTTCGCGAGCCCGACCTGGAGACGCTGACCTACGAGTTGGTGCAGCAGGGGCTCGCCACGGCCGGGCCGCAGGAAGATAACCTGCACACGAAAATCGTCAACCGCGTCGAGCGCGA
>DATCFX010000948.1:0-3967 GCA_036509275.1 Pirellulales bacterium
GGTCGCGGCTTTATGTGCCGGCCTTTTCGAGTGACTCGACCTCAATGACCAGCGATCGCAAAAACGGCTCGACGTCGGTCACCAGCCCGATGGTTTGGAACGATCCGCGGTCGTTGAGCTTGATGACGGTCGAGGGGTTGATGTCGACGCACACGACTTTGACCCAGGCCGGCAGCAGATTGCCCACGGCCACCGAGTGCAGCGTGGTGGCGATCATCAGGCAGAACGAAATGTCGCGAATCTTCACACGCATCTGGCGCTGGGCCTCGAGCGTATCGGTGATCACTTCCGGCAGCGGGCCATCGTCGCGGATGCTGCCGGCCAGCAGAAAATCGACGCCGTTGCGCACGCATTCGTACATCACGCCGCTGGTGAGCAGCCCGCTGGCCACGGCACGCTCGATGCCGCCGGCGCGGCGGATGCGATTGATGGCCCGCAAGTGATGCTCGTGGCCGGCCTCGATCACGGTCCCCTCTTCGAGCTTCACGCCCAGGCTGGTGCCGAAGATGGCCTGCTCGATGTCGTGCGTGGCCAGGGCGTTGCCGGCAAACAGCCGGTTGATATAGCCGGCGCGGATCAGCTTGCAAAGATGCTCGGCGCTGCCGGTATGGATGATGGCCGGGCCGCCGACCACCAGCGTCTTGCCGCCGCCGCGCCGCGTGCGGACCAGCTCGCGGGCGATTTCGCGAATGGCGGCCCCCTTGGGCTTTTCGGTCGATACATTGCTGCCCATGAACTCGAACAACTGCCGGTGCTCGGCGCGTTGCTCGGGCAGCACGCGCACGCCCACGTGGCCGACCACGAGGCGATCGCCGGTGTGGACGTCGGTCATGGCAATCGTGCGGGCCTTGTCGCCATGCTCGATGACGAGGCCGCAGTCCATTTCCTGATCAGCAACGGGATGCCAATGCCCGGCCAGGCGGACTTCGGTCCGCTGGTTGGTGGTGCTGTAAAAGCCCTCGGGAAAAGCGCCGTCCATGTCGGCCGTGACAAGCTGGCAGTCTTTCGACTGTGTCGGCACGGCGCCATGATCGGTAATTTGCTGCAAAATGGCTTCCAGCATGGCTTCGCTGGGAGCCTCGACTTCGACCAAGGCATGGCTCGGATCCTTACGGGCCTGCCCGATGGCGATGTGCTTGATACGAAAAGACCCGCCGCCGGTGGTGATCAGATCGAGAATCTTGGGCAGGATCAAGCTGTCGATAATATGCCCGCGAACCTCGACCTCCTCCACGAACTGCGCATGCTGGGCGGCGTCCTGCACTTTCCGATTCATGGCTGCTCCTGCGTTGCAAGCCCCCGCGGATTGCCGTCCGTGGGGCCCATTTTTGCGGCTGCGCGAAACCCTCGAACCGAGCGCGACGCGTGCTCGCCGCCGCCGGCATTGTCGACGTAATGCGAAGCGCTGGCAAGACTTCCCATAACAGGGACAAACACCTATAATCGGAGGTTTGCCGAGTCGGGCCAATCAGCAAGATTGCGCCTGCCGAGCGGCCGGTCGGTGTCCTTTTCAACTGTGCCTTCTTAACTGGGCCTTTTCATCCGCCAGACGACTTTCAAATCATGATGAGCGAAAGCGAAGAACGAGATCATTGGGGTCACCTGGCCGGCGAGCTGGGTGCTCGCGCAGAGCCTCGCTCGACGCGGCCCGTCACCCCGCCTCCGGCGCCGCCCGCCGCGCGCAAGAAGGAGCGAACCGAGCCGGCCGTCAGCGCGAAGCCCA
This sequence comes from Pirellulales bacterium, assembly GCA_036509275.1. Lineage (GTDB taxonomy): Bacteria > Planctomycetota > Planctomycetia > Pirellulales > PNKZ01 > DATATB01. The sequence continues at coordinate 1,724 of DATCFX010000948.1, forward strand.
CGGCCGATTGGGGGCAACTGGCCAGCAGCTTGGGCCTGCCGCCTCCGCCCCCGGCTCCGGTGAAACCGCAGCCGCCGCGGCCTCCGGCGCCGGTTGCCCGGCAAGAGCCTGAGCCCGAGCGTCCGGCTGCACGCGTTGAAGCGGGCCGCACTGAACCGCCCCGCCCCGAAAGGGGCCGCGCTGAAAGGGGCCGTTCCGAGCCGGTTCGGCCGCCCGTCCGCGAGCCCGATTTCCCGCCACCGCCCGCGCGCTCGACCGCGTATTTTGAGGATGAAATCGACGCGGCCGTGGTGGAAACGCCATCGGCGGCAGCGACGTCGAACAGCGAAGACCGCCCAGCGGCCCCCGCTCGCGGAAACGACGAAGGCGAGCAAAAGACCGGGCGCCGGCGACGCCGACGGCGTCGAGGCGGCCGCCGCGGCGATGAACCGCGCGATCCCGCGGCGCGGGGTGACCGCAGTCGTTCGCCAACCAGCGAAGCGGCAGCGAGCGACTCGGAAGCGAGTCACGCCGACGTGGACGAAGTGGACGACGACGACATTTGGGAAGATCGCGAGTTGGCCGCCGAAGGCAGCCCAGCAAGCGTCGACCGCGTGCTCGATGAACGCAACGACGAGGGAGATGACGAGCGAGACGACGAATTCGAGCCGCTGGAGGCGGCCGATTCGGAAGGGTCGGACGAATCGCTCGGCGAAGGCGAGCGGCCGAAACGTCGCCGGCGGCGACGCCGACGAGGCCGCAAGCCGGGCGAAGAGCCGCGCCGCAGCGAGGCACCCGAGGATTCGGACAAAGCGTCCGAGGCTACCCACAGCACGGATGATGCCGAAGACAGTGTGCCGACTTTCGAGCACCGGCACGCAGACGACGATGACGACCCGCACGCCGAACACGACGACGACGATGATGATGATGCCGAAGCCCGGCATGGCCATCGCGCCATCCCCACTTGGGACGAAGCCATCGGTCACATCGTCGGCGTCAACATGGAGGCCCGAGCCAGGAATCCCAATTCCGGCTCAGCCAATCGCGGCCGCGGTCGCGGGGGACGCGGCAGACCGTCGGGACGGGGATAATCGCAATGCGGAACGATGAATGATGAATGCGGAATGACGGAGACGTGGCAGCGAATGGTGCAATGAGCCCTCGGCGTGCGTCGTTTTCATTCATCATTCATCATTCATACTTCCGCATTTCTCATTCGTAGGGCTTCTCTAACCGGTACTGCGGTCGGGTAGCGAGGAAGCGCTCGACGCGGTCGGTTCGGGCTACGGCCTGCGGGAAAAACGCCAGTGCTTCGCGCAGGGCGTCGTCCGGCTCGGCGCAACTGAAGCGGATAAAGCCGCCCCCGGCCGCGCCAAAGCACTCGCCCCCCAGGCACGCCACGCCCAGATGGTCGTCGGCCCCTTCGAGCAGGTACATGGCCAGTCCATGGCTCGTGATAACTAGCCGATTGCAGATCGGCTTGACCGAGGGGAAGACATAAAACGTGGCGGCCGGGTCGAGGCAGCGCACGCCATCGATCTGGTTCAGCCCGGCGGCGAGCAGTTCGACCTTGGCGCGAAAACGCTGCATCGTCTCGTCGCGCTCGGCCTGGTCGTGCTCCAAGGCGGCCGCGCCGGCCAATTGCACAAACGGCGGAACACACGACACCGACGTGTTCAACAGCCGGGCCAACACGTCGATGACTTCGCTGTGCGCCACCGCAAAACCCAGCCGCCAGCCGCTCATGCTGTACGATTTGCTGAACGTGTAAGCCGCCACGCACTGCTCGAGCATGCCGGGCTGCTCCAGCAGGCTATGATGCCGCCCCCGCCAGACCATCTGGTCGTAGGGCTCGTCGCTAAACACCATCACATCGCTACCGCGGATCAAGTCGGCCAGCTCGCGCAGATCGTCGGCCGTCGTCACGCCGCCGGTAGGGTTGTGCGGGCTGTTGAGAAAAATCGCCCGGGGCCGCGGATCGAGTTCCAAAAATCGCCGCACCTGCTCGATCTCGGGCCGGAAGCCGTGCTCCTGGCGCAGTGGAGCCAGGACCGCCCGCGCCCCGCGGCGGGCAATGTTCGGCAGATAGGTGGGAAAATAGGGGCTGAAGACCAGCACCCCGTCGCCGGAATCGAGAAACGCTTCGCAAAAGAACAGCTCGAACGGCTTGGCACCCGGCGCGACCACGATATTGGCCGACGTGACGCTCAAGCGATGCTCGCGATTGACGTACGCGGCCGCGGCGGCGCGCAGCTCGGGCAG
>DATCFX010000949.1:0-3776 GCA_036509275.1 Pirellulales bacterium
TCCCGGCGGGGCCCGCTGGCGCTATGTCTGGGGCAGCACGCTGGTTTTCGCCTTCAGCGTGCAGGTGATTACCGGCATCTTTTTGTGGATGTGCTACAGCCCCAGCGGTCAGACCGCCTGGGAAAGCGTGGCCTATTTGCAATACGAAATGTTCGGCGGCTGGCTGCTGCGCGGGCTGCACCACTTCATGGCCCAGGCGATGGTCGTGCTGCTGGCGCTGCACTTGTTGCAAGTGGTGATCGACGGCGCGTACCGCGCCCCGCGCGAAGTGAACTTCTGGCTGGGCCTGATCCTGATGCAGATCGTGCTGGGGCTCTCGCTCACCGGCTACCTGCTCCCCTGGGACCAGAAGGGCTATTGGGCCACACGCGTGGCCACGAACCTGATGGGCATTGTTCCCGGCGTTGGCGGCCAATTGCAGCAACTGGTCGTCGGCGGCGCCGATTATGGCAACCTGACGCTCACGCGGTTTTTCGCGCTGCACGCCGGAGTGCTGCCGGGCGTGCTGGTGTTCTTCCTGGTCTTGCACGTGGCAATCTTCCGCCGGCATGGCATTCATAGCCGCGCGCCGGGCCGGCGTCCCGACTGCGCGTTTTGGCCCGACCAGGTGCTCAAGGATGCCGTGGCCTGCCTGGCCGTGTTGTGCGTGGTACTGTTTTTCGTGTTCAAGCCGGCGATTCTGGGTGGCGGCCTGCACGGCGCGCGGCCGGGCGACATGCTCGGCGCCGACTTAGGCGCTCCGGCCGATGCTGCCAACCCGTATTCGGCGGCGCGGCCGGAATGGTACTTTCTGTTCTTGTTCCAGTTTCTCAAATATTTTCCCGGCGATCGCGAAATTATCGGCGCGATCATTGTCCCTAGCATCGTGATGCTGATGTTGTTTCTGATGCCGCTGGTGGGCCGCTGGAAGCTGGGGCACGTCTTCAATATCTGCCTGCTCTGTTGCCTGCTGCTGGGCGCTGCCTTGCTGACGGCCCAAGCCTGGCACGACGACAACCAGGCCAACGGCTCGAGCATGGCCGTGCAACTGGCCAAGCGCGTCATGGAGCCGAATCCGAAGCAGCTTAAAGAATCCAAGGGCTACCTTGAGGCGGTCGAAGTTGCCGAAGCCAGCGCGCATCGGGCTGTCGCGCTGATCCGCGCGCCCGAAGGCATTCCGCCGCTGGGGGCCATCTCGCTGTTGCGCCGCGACGCCAAAACGCAGGGGCCGCGGATTTTTGCCGAAGCCACCTGCTCGGCCTGCCACGACCGCGTCGACGCGCAAGGCCAAGGCCACAAGTCCGCGAAACCCTCGGCGCCCAACCTGTACGGCTTTGCCAGTCGGCAATGGCTGCGCGGACTGCTGAGCCCGGATCCCAAGTCGGGCATTTCGAGCCCGCGCTACTTCGGCAAAACTTCGCATGCGGACGGCGACATGGCCGAGTTCGTGAAAGGTGATTTGAAAAAGCTCAAGCCCAAGCAGATCGAGCAGATCGTCGTGGCCTTGTCGGCCGAGGCCCAGTTGCGCTCGCAGGCTGCCGACGACGCCAAGGACGGAGCGACCATTGCCGCCGGCCGCAAGCTCATCCAGCAGCAGTGTACCGACTGCCACAAGTTTCACGACGCCGGCGAGTTGGGCGCAGCGCCCGACCTCACCGGCTACGGCAGTTATCCTTGGATGCTGGGCATGATCAGCCAGCCCGCGGGCGATCGCTATTACGATGGCAACAACGACCGCATGCCCGCCTCGGCCGAGTTCAAGCAACCGGAGCGCAACCGGCTGAGCCCGCAGAAGCTGGAGATGCTCGTCCACTGGCTGCGCGGCGAATGGTACGAGCCGGCCGCCCCGGCCAGCGCCCAGCCCGAGGCCATGCAAGCGGGCGCGAAATAAAAGCTTGTGCGACGCACGTTGCGTCGCACAAGCTCGGTGAACGACCGGAGATATCCGCCGGAATTACTCGGTCTTGGTGGCATCCACCAGGAAGCTGCTGTTGTTGGCCACGGGCATGTACGGCATCCATTCCCGGCCGGCAACCGTCCGGCTGCGAGCGGCGCGTCCCGGGTAGAAGGCCATGCCGAAATCGACATTCCAGAATGCCTGGGCGGCGGCATACGCGCCGGCCGCGTTCACGCCTTCGGCGGCACTGGGCCGCATGTACATCATGTTGGCATAGGCCGACAAGCGATCGGTGACCGGGATCAGCAAGTTGCTGCCTACGATGAACGAACCGATCGAGCCGCCGCTGCCGCCGACCGGGAAGCCGGCGGAATTGGCCGGAGTGGCAATCCGCCCATCGAGCGGGATACCCGCATATACCCAGCTATCCGCACCGTAGGTAGCGTACTTGTGATGCCAAAACACGTTGCCCTGGTCGATGGCCTGGTAGCTGACGGGGGTGCCAACCGCACCCGTCGCCCGCGTGACCGAACGATCCCAGACCGTGGCCCACACACCGATTTCGTTCCGGGGGCCGAAGGCATAGGCCACCTGGCCGCGAACCTGGCCCAGCGTCATCGAATTGCCGAACACGCCAAAGTTATTGGCGATCATCCAGTCCTGAACCACGCCCCAGCTCACCCGGCGATTGACACTTGCACGCTGGAAAATACCGACGGTGAAAAAACCCTGGATCGTGGAGTTGGCAGTATTCGAGAAGGAGCTGGGGTTGCCGCTGAAGTTATATACGCCATAGCTGCCGCCGGCCTGCCAGCCGATGCCATAATCCTCAATCAGCGCGCCGCCGAAGTTCGCACCGGTGTAGCCGCCGTAATTGCTGCCGAGGTTGCCGTTAGTGACTCCGCGGAACGAGTCCACGCCCGAAAACCCGTACACCCCGATGCGCGGGCAAGGTTCGGAGAACGGCCCCCACGTTTTGCAGCCGCAGCACTTGTTGCACTGTCCGCAGTTGTTGCAGCAATCGCCTTGGTTCCCGCACTTATTGCAGCTACCGTTACATTTTCCGCAACCGCAACCGGCGTTAGCCGCGCTGCCGTCGGCCTGGGGTTGCGGCTTGATCGGGTCGGCGTCGGTGGCGTACATGGCCGCGACCGACTCGCTGGGCGAAACCGCCGTCTCGTCGTAGTTCGACGTTAATTGGATGTCGTCGTCGGCACGCAGCAGACCGCCGCCTGCCAACGCGGCGACTGCTACCAGTACGCCGAGTTTCCAGAGCTTCGTATTCATCCGCCTTCCTCCGTGGTCGTGGGGTGGGGAGTGGTTGGATCGACGAAAACGGCCCGCAAGCCGTGTATTACCGGATGCCTAACGTGCGGCCAGCCGTTAACCGATTGACCCGCACGCGAAAAACGTTCCCGGCGACCCGCCGAGCCGGCATCTCGTGCATGCCAGTGATCCATGTCACAACCAGAATCGGCCTGCCCCCTGTGTAGGATGAGAATCCTAGTTGCCCCCGGTATCTATGGAACCTAGGGAAGAAGTGGTCCCATCGTCAGAATCGGCAGGACATGCGCGGTCGGACGCACACGGATGGCAAGCGGCAAGGGCGGCGCGCAAAAAAAAGGAGCGTGTGCGGCATTGCTGCGCCGCACACGCTCCGTGGCTTGCCCGATCGATTCTTTGAGATTACTCGGTCTTGCTGGCATCCACCAGGAAGTTGCTGTTGTTGGCCACCGGCATGTACGGCATCCACTCGCGGCCGGCAACCGTCTGGCTGCGGGCAGCATGACCCGGATACCAGGCCAGGCCGAACGAGACGTTCCAAAACTGCTGGGCCGCGGCATACGCACCGGCCGCATTCGCGCCTTCGGCCGCACTGGGACGCATGTACATGGCGTTG
>DATCFX010000950.1:0-5466 GCA_036509275.1 Pirellulales bacterium
TGTCGAGCCGCTGCTGAACTCGCTGCGCACGAACCAGATCGTGATCCATGCCAGCTCTGCCCCGTTCAACGACTACTATTACTCGCTGACGGCCCAGGGCCGCACGCGGGCACAGGCCTTCTTCGACAGCTGCGCCTACTCGGGACCGGCCCCGTTGCCGCTGATGGACTACGTGATTTCGGTCGAAGCCCAGTCGATTACGGCCGAGACGCCGGGGCCGGAAAAGCTCGAGGCGGCCGTGCGCGATATCTCGGTCGACCCGCAACTATTCGAGCAGCTCGGGCCGGCGATCAATTCCGGCGCCGGGATGTTTCTGTACGGCGCGCCGGGCAACGGCAAGTCGACGCTGGCCAAGCGAATCACCATGTGCTTCGGCCAGGAAATCTGGATCCCGCACGCGCTGTACGAAGACGGGCAGGTCATCAAGCTCTACGACACGGCCTATCACAAGGAGGTGATCAACGACAGCCGCGCCATCATCAAGTGCGAATACGACCGGCGTTGGATCAAGATCCTGCGACCGACCGTGCTCGTCGGCGGCGAGTTGACGATGGACAACCTTGAACTGCGGCACGACCCGCGCAGCAACATCATCGAGGCGCCGCTGCAAATGAAGAGCAACTGCGGCTGCCTGTTGATCGATGATTTCGGCCGGCAGCGCATCGAGCCGGCGCAATTGCTCAATCGCTGGATCGTGCCTTTGGAAATGCGACACGATTATCTGACCCTGCCGACGGGCAAGAAGCTGCAAGTGCCGTTCGATCAGTTGGTCATTTTTTCGACCAATCTCAAGCCCCGCGAGCTGGTGGACGAGGCGTTCTTGCGGCGGATTCCGTTCAAGATCGAAATCGGCGACCCCAATGAAGATGAATTCCACCACCTGTTCCAATTGAATGCCGCGCACTTCGGCTGCGAATACGAGCCGCAAATCATCGACGATCTGCTGGAAAAGCACTATCGGCAGGCCAATCGCCGGCTGCGCCGCTGCCAGCCGCGTGACTTGCTCCTGCAGATTCGCGCCTACTGCAATTATGCCCGCTTGCCGATGGACATCAGGCCCGAGTATTTCGACCGTGCCGTGAAAACCTACTTTGCGACCGTGCTGGGCGAAGAGTAACCGGGACACCGAGACGTCGGGCTGCCCGAACCATGATCCAGCCGCCGCGGCTGCCTCAGGGTCAGACCACAACAGACCTCCGCGAACCGCCCCTCAAGGACGAATAGAGCCACGCGCATGAGCACGATTCTTCCCGAGTCAGCATTCAACCGCGCCGAGCCCATTCCCGGCTATCGCACGCAAGAGCGTTTAGGTGCGGGCGGCTACGGCGAAGTGTGGAAGGCCGAGGCCCCGGGCGGAATCGCCAAGGCGATCAAGATCGTCTACGGCTGGCACGACGGCGATCGCGCCTTGCGGGAACTGAGCTCGCTTAACCGCATCAAGGAAGTGCGGCATCCGTTCCTGCTGTCGCTGGAGCGGATCGAACTGATTGACGGGCACCTGGTGATCGTCGCCGAACTGGCCAATTCGAGCCTGAAAAACGCGTTCGACGAATACCGCGAGGCCGGGCATTCCGGCATCCCGCGCGACGAATTGCTGACCCACTTGCGCGATGCCGCCGATGCGCTCGATTATATTTGCGAGAAGCATTCGTTGCAGCACCTGGACGTCAAGCCCGAGAATCTGCTGCTGGTGGGTGGCCGCGTGAAGGTGGCCGATTTCGGGCTGGTCAAGGATCTGCAAGAGGTGAATTGCTCGCTCGTGGGCGGACTCACGCCGGTGTACGCGGCGCCGGAATTGTTCGACGGCCGACCCAACCTTCGTAGCGATCAATACAGCCTGGCGATCGTCTACCAGGAAATGCTGACGGGGATGCTTCCCTTCTCGGGCCGCACCACCGCGCAATTGGCCGCCCAGCACTTGCACAGCCGCCCGCGGCTGGATCGCCTGCCAGCCTGGGACCAGGCGACCATTGCCAAGGCCCTGAGCAAGGACGCCAACCAGCGGTTCCAGAACTGTCGCGAAATGGTCGACAGCTTGTTGGCGGCGGGCCTCGGATCGCGGTCGCGCTCGGCGAGTCCGGCCGGCGCCCGCGGAGTGCTGCCGACGGCGATGCCGGCGATGCAGACCGAAATGCTGGCCTGGGACGAAGGCCCCCTGGGCGGGGCCAGGAGCTCCCGCCCGAGCCCGCAGATCCTGGCACCGGCGCCGGCGGTGGTCAACTTGCCACCGTTGGAAGCCGCGCCGGAGACAACCACCTTTCGTCCCACGATTTTTGTCGGGGTAGGCGGCCTGGCGGCGCGCACGCTGCAACTCCTGCAGCGGCGGCTGACGGATCGCTTCGGCGACTTGCGCGCGGTGCCCGCCTTGCAGATGATCCTGCTCGAGACCGATTCCGAAGCGCTGAAGCTGGCCACGGCCCAAGACAACCCCGCGTCGCTGAACAACGACGCGGCCCTCCTGCTCCGCTTGCGCCAGCCGGCCGATTATCGGCGCGAGCCTGGCAGACATCAGAAATGGCTCAGCCGCCGCTGGATCTTCAACATCCCGCGTTCTTTGCAGACGCAGGGCTTCCGGCCTTTGGGGCGGCTGGCACTTGTCGATCACAGCGAACGCGTGATCGAGCGGCTGCGCCGCACGATCTCGGCGGCGGTCCAGCCCGAGGCGATCGCCGCCTCCAGCCAGCAGACGGGCTTACCGTTCCGGGCCGAAACACCGCGCGTGTTCGTCGTATCTTCGATGACGGGCGGGGCCGGCAGCGGCATGGTGTTTGACATTGCCTACCTGGTGCGGCACGTGCTCCGCGATTTAAAGCTTTCGGACGAAGACGTGTGCGGCATACTGGCGCATTGCACGGCCCACCAGACGCAAGGCCACGACATTGCGGTGGCCAATTCCTACGCCTGCCTCACCGAACTGAATCATTACAGCGATTTGCGATCGGCCTGTCCCGCCGACCCCGAGGGCGGCCTGCCCGCCTGCAACCCGCAGGTGGCGCCGTTCAGCCATGCGTACGTCGTCCACTTGGGCGAGGGGCTGGATCCCCAGCATTTTGCCGCGGCGGCCGATAACCTGGCGGCATATCTGTACTGTAATTCGGTGACCTCCGCCGCAGCCTTCTTCGATAGCTGCCGGGGGCGGCCGGCCTCGGGCGAAACTTCGGCCAGTTGTCAGCCCACGGTGCGCACCTTCGGAATCAGCCAATTGGGACTGTGCCACGACGACGTGCCCATCGCGGCAGTCAGCGACCTGTGCAGCATGCTGATCAAACGCTGGCGCGAGCCGGAAAGCGCGGGCTTGCAAGAGCCGCAGCCAACGTCACTGGCCGATCCCTCGTCGCTGCTGGTCCAGCAGTTCATCTCCAGCGCGACCGACGATCAGATGCGGGCCGAAGTCATCGAACGCACCCAATCAGCCGGCCTGGCGGACATCAAACCGCTCATCGATCAGTTCTACAACCGGGCCACGGAAGCCATGGGCAGCGATCCGGACTCTTACCTGGCCAAAGTGCTGCAAGAGCTCGTCAACAAGTCCGATTCGCGGGGCGGATTGTGGAACCGCTTGCCGGACGCGGAATCGATCATCGATTCGTTGGACCGGTTGATCCGCTCCCAAGGCTTGCAGAACTCGCCGAGCTCGTGCTTGGAGTTGGTGCTCGAGGCCCATCTGACCGAGTTTGCCGCGGCACGCGCCACGGCGTTGTGCCAGTGGATTCTCAGTCTTGTGAGCTTGCCACAGTGCCGCCTCGCCGGGGCGCAGCGGGCAGCCGAATATTTGACCCAGCAGCTACAACCCTTGAGCCGCCAAGCCAGCGCGCGGTTGCAATCGCGCCGCCAAGAGTTGGTCGCACGCGAACAGACGCTGCGCCATGCCACCGGGGCGGGCGCCAAATGGTTGAAGTTTCGCGGTTTTGGACCCCGCCGCCGGCTGGTGGTGGATGAGCGGCTGTCGCAGTACTTCCAGCTCCGGATCGAAGACCTGATTCTCAACGGCATCTGCCGCCTGATCGGGCTGATTCTCGCGGATGTGGCGGCACTGGACGACAAGCTGCGCAATCTCGCGGCCGATCTGAACCGGCTGGCCGAGGAGTTTCAGCGCTTGCCCGCTTTGCAGCCAACCAGCGGTGCTGTCACCGCGGCGGACAGTTCGGAAAAAGTCCGCGAGCTGGTGACCCGAACCGTCGGCAGCCAGAAGGCGCGCCTAATCGCCGAAATGGAACGCGAGCTCGAGCCCGAGCTGCTGCGGATCTTCCAAATGGAAGAAGGCGAAGTGCGCAGCAGGCTGCCGCGCGTGATGGTTCGCGCCGCGCATGCCACCATCCTTCGCGCCCTCCAGGGCGCTTCGCTGCTCGAACTGGTTCAGGCTTCGCCGGTGGCTGCCGCGGATTCGCGCTTCGCATTCGGCGCCGGTTTGACGTCGGCCGAGCCGAAATTGTCGCAGTGCGGCGGCGCTCGGCGTCTGCTGGTTATCGCCCCGGCTGGGTTTCCTGCCAGTGAGTTGACCGCGCAATCGAGCCAGCAGTCCACCGCGTCGCCCACGATCGTCGCCGATGGCGGCCAGGACGTGATCGTCTGCTACGAGGCAGAGCATCTCTCGCTGCCGCACGTGGCGGCGGCCGTGCTCGACCAGCGGCTGCAATATGTGGAAGTCGCCTCGCGGCTGCAAACTCGGGCCGATGTGACCTGGACCCCGCTCTAAGGCCCCGCGAGTTGGCAGGCGGCCGAAGCAAATCGTCGGCCGCAACTCGGCCAGCGTGACACACTCCGCGGTCGATCCGCCGCAGCCCCCTCGCTGAAATCCATTCCTCTGCCGCCCTTTCAGGGCTCCGCTCGTTTACCGGAACCCCCTCTCCACGGGCTTTCCGCCCGTGGCTAACAACACACGCCCCTGCGGGGCGACACACCACAGCGCCGGATGCCAGCGTGCCAGATGCCATACTGCCAGCGTGCCAGGCGCCGCTGCGGGTTTGTCCAACAGCGCGACGCTCGACAGTTGCTGCACCACACCGCTGGACAAGCCAGCAGCGGCATCCAATTATACATCCCATCGGATTGTGACACTCCATCGGGGTGGATGCCATGCACGACGTTGACCCGATCGCCCTTCATCTTTCCAGAGGCAATAACCGTAACGGTTTCGTGCGCGTGCGCGGGGCGCGTGAACACAATTTGAAAAACGTCGATCTCGATATCCCGCGCGATGCGCTGGTGGTATTCACGGGCGTGTCCGGCTCCGGCAAATCGTCGCTGGCCTTCGGCACGCTCTATGCCGAGGCGCAGCGTCGATATCTCGAATCGGTCGCACCGTATGCGCGGCGCCTGTTTCACCAGATGGGGGTGCCCCAGGTCGACGAAATCGACGGCCTCCCGCCGGCCGTGGCCTTGCAGCAACAGCGCGGTTCGCCCACCACGCGTTCGTCCGTGGGAAGCGTCACCACGCTATCCAACCTGCTGCGAATGCTGTATTCG
>DATCFX010000951.1:0-1820 GCA_036509275.1 Pirellulales bacterium
ATCCCAGCCGGCCGAACTTCCGCGTGCGCGACGTGGCCTTGCCCGCCGGTCTCACCAGCGACCGGATGATCGGCCGCCGCGACTTGCGGGCCTTGGTCGACCGGCTGCCGCGGATGCGCGAGCAGGCGGCCGCCGACCCGGTGCAGTCGCTCGATTCGTTCTACGAGCAAGGCTACAGCTTGATGACCTCGCGCGAGGCCCAGGCCGCCTTCGATATTGCCAAGGAACCGGACCGCGTGCGCGAGGCTTACGGCCGCCATGCCTTTGGGCAGCGGGCGCTGCTGGCCCGGCGGCTGGTCGAGGCCGGCGTGCCGTTCATCACGCTGTACGAAGGCGGCTGGGATAGCCACTCCGACCTTTTTCCCGGCTTGAGCAAGAAGATTCCGCCGTTCGAGAGCACGCTGGCCGCGCTCATCGCCGATCTCGACCAGCGCGGACTACTCAAGACCACGCTGGTCGTGGCGCTAGGCGAGTTCGGCCGCACGCCGAAGATCTCAAAACTTCCCACCGCCAAGCTTCCCGGCCGCGACCATTGGTCCAGCGCCATGAGCGTGCTCGTGGCCGGCGCCGGCATTGGCGGCGGGCAGGTGATTGGTGCGACCGATCGGCACGGCTATGCGGCCGTCGAGCGGGTGCTGTCGCCCGAGAATTTCGCGTCGAGCATTTACCGCAAGCTGGGCATCGATCCAGGCAAGGCCTACCAGACGCCGCAGGGCCGGCCGGTCCATCTGGTCAGCGACCCGACGCCGATTGCGGAGCTGTTCTCGTGAGCGGTGCGGCTGCCATGCGACTTTTTGCGGTGCTGCTCACCTGGGCGCTAGCCGCTCAATCGGCAAGCGCAGCGCCGCCAGTGCTCGATACGATCGCTGGCAGCGGCGAAAGCGTCGCCGATCAGGCCGACACCATCACCGTCACGGGCAAGTGGAACCGCTGGCCGCTGGCACTGGCCGCCGACGGCCTGGGAATTCGCTTCGAACCGCTGACGGCCAAAGGCCAATTTGCCGTCAAGATCGACGCTAGTGCCGAGCGCGGGGTGCGGCTGGTACGCTTGATCGACAGCTCGGGCGCGAGCAACCCGCTGCCGTTTGTCGTGCCGACCACGGCCGAGACTCACGAAACTGAGCCGAACGACGAACTGGCGACTGCCCAGCGGATGGCCGGCCGGCCGATCACGATCAACGGCCGGTTGCAAAAGCCCGGCGACGTCGACATGTTCGCCGTGCCGCTGGCCCGCGGGCAGACGCTGGTAGCCGCATTGGTGGCGCACGAGGTGCTCGGCTCGCCGATCGACGCGGTTTTGCAAATGGTCGACCCAGCGGGTTTCGTTTGTGCCCAGAACCACGACTTTTGCGGGCTCGATCCGCGATTGATCTTCGTAGCGCCGCACGATGGAACCTATGCCGTGCGGCTGTTCGCGTTTGCCGCCGACCCGAATGCTTCGGTCACGCTCAGCGGCGGCGGGGCCAAGGCCTTCTATCGGCTGACGCTCACGACCGAGGGCTTCGTCGATTACGCGTTTCCGCTGGCGGTCGAACACGCAAAGCCGGCCGACGTGCAGTTGCTGGGCTGGAACATTCCCGAAAAGCTGAGCCGGCTGTCGCTTTCCGCCGGTTTGCCCGACCGCGAGTTGCATCCTTGGCAGCCGGGCGTGGCCGGCTATGGCACGATCGGCGTCGTCGATCATCCGGTCCTCGTCGAGCAAGAAGCCGGCAATTCCGCCGCGGCGCAGCGCGTCACGCTGCCGGTCACGATCAGCGGCCGCATCGATCCGGCGGGCGAGGTCGACACGTTTCGCTTTACGGCCCGCAAAAAACAACGGC
>DATCFX010000952.1:0-3097 GCA_036509275.1 Pirellulales bacterium
GTCGTCGATGATCGTCACGCGCAGTCGAGCGTGCGGGTAGTCCTGTGCGGACAGGCCCGACAAGCAGCGGCCGATATTGCGCGCTTCGTTGCGGGCCGGCACGATGGCCAGCACCGACGGAGCGTCGTCGAGCGTGGCGGCCGCCAACGATCGGTAGCCGCGAAACTGTACGATCGCGTGGGCAATCAGCCCCGCAACCAGAGCCACCCAGACTGCCGACAGGAGCAGAATCATGGACTTCACCCTCCCGCGGTCAGGACCGCGTGGCATGCGCTGTGTTTGCCGAGCAGCGACTCGCGCGAGATCCAGAATTCGAAACGGCTGCGCTTCAACCAGCCGCTGCGCAGCGCGCCGGGATTGAACACGCGCATCAGTGCCCAGAGGTACACGTTCTCCCAGAACCGGACGAAGCGCTGGCCCCAGCCGCGCGCTTCCGGCCGCCGGACCGCCTCGAATCCCAACCCGTGGGCCATACGCAGCAGTCGGCACTTTCCGCCGCGCCGCAGCGCCGGCATCTCAGCTCGGAAGGCTTCCAAGGGCCGCATGTCTGGTCGTTGGGCCGCCGCTTCGGCCAGGTCGGCCAGCGATTGGCGCAATCCCTGTTCGAGCGACCGGGCCCAGGCCAGATTCGGACCGGCCGCGGGAATCCGCGGTACGTGTTCGTTCCAGAAGTGCAAATCACCGAACGGCGCACCGACGGGCAGGTGCGTGCCGTCGGACAGTCGCATTGCTTGTTGGGCGGGGCAAATCGCCACTCGGAGCAGGCACTGCGGGTCGTGGCTGATCTCGCGAATGCCCTGCCGCCGCCGCAGCCGACGATCCAGGCTGCGCACCGCCGCCGCGAACCAGCGCGGCGCCGCTCGGTCCGCGGGGTCCACGGCGTCCGGCAAAGCCGCCAGTCGGCCATCGGCCAGTAGCCGCAGCCTGCGGCCGCGCCACTGGATCGTGTTGCCCACCGCGCCGGCCGCCCAGACGGCCGTATTCATCAGATCAGCCAGCGGCAGGCACGCCAGGTTCCGCAGCGCGATCTTGGTGCGTGCGTAAACCAGCAGCCGCCAGGCCACCAGCCAGCGCCAAGCGATCGCCACGGCCAGCAGGACCAGCGACCACTCGGCCCAGCCGGTCATGGCCGCCAGCAACAAGGCGATGGCTGTCGAATACGTCACCAGCAGGCCGGGATACTGCCGCGGCCGGCTCGCGCGAATCGTGCGGGCCCAGCGGACTTCGCGCTGCCATTGGTTGGCCAGGCGGCCCGCGCCCAGCACGGTGGCCACCGTCGTGCCCGATAACCGCACCTCGAGCCCGAGCGCCGCGATGCGAGCGGCTAGTTGATAGTCGTCGGCCAGGTAGTCCGCCAGGGCGCGATAACCGCCCACGCGTTCCAGGTCGCCGCGCCGCAGCGCCAGCGTGGACCCGAACGCAAAGCGGGCTCCCGGCAGCCGCGTGCCCAGGATGGCCTCGGGCAAAAACACGGTGTTGATGTACAGCGCTTCCAAGCGGGCAGCCAGGTTTTCCGGCTGGACGGCGCGATACAGACAAGTGACCAGGCCAACGCGCGGGTCCGCCAGCGGCGCCACGACCGCACTCAAGTAATCGGGGCCGACGCGGATGTCGGCGTCGGCAACGATCAACACGTCGTGGCGGGCTTCGCGTGACAAACGATCGAGAATTCCCACCTTGGCGTTGAGCGCACCGGGCGCAACGATCACCAGTCGAATCGGCACTTCCGGAAAATCGGCTTGCAGCCGCTTGACGGAACGCACGGCCGGATCGGCCGCATCGTTGACGCCAAACAGCACTTCGAAGTCGCCAGGGTACTGCTGGCGGCAAAAGCTGGCGAAGTTTTCGTACGCATGCGGATCGAGCCCTTTGACCGGCTTGAGGATCGAGACGGCAGGACAATGAATGCCGTGTACCGACTTTTGGCGACGAAAAAATTTCCATGCGCTCGCCCAGGCCACGAACCAGTAGACCAGGCTCGTCACCAGCAGAATCAGCAGCAAGCCTTGTACGAACATTGCAGTGCACCTTGGGCAGCATTTCTTGGTTGATCGTCTGTTCGTTCTTCGTCGCGGCCTTGCCGCACTTCGGCGACGAGTTGTCTGACGCGGGGGCTGAGCAGCGTGGCCAGGTCCCCTGGGTTTGGACCGAGCGCATCGAGCCGGGTGCCGGTCGTCGGATGAAAGTAGATTTCGGCCGATTGGCCGTGAACGTCGTGCAGCAGTTGCGTCACGTAGGGTTCGGCCATATTGCCGCTCTGAAACAATCCGTAGGTCCGCTCGGTGGTGGCAATGCCCAGCCGCTTGAGCCGGCGGGCGGCCCGGTACGAGAGCAGGCCAAACACGGCCGCCAAAGCGGCCTTCTGCACGGCCCGGCGATGGTCCCAGGCCAGGGCCCGCCACAGTTCGTCCCGCGGCAAGCGCACGCGCGGCACGTGGTACTCAACCAATAGCGGCAGCAACAGCCGAAAAACGGTCGGGTGCAGGTGCAGGTGCATGTGCCCATCGACGTGCGCCAGCCGCAGGCCGGTGTCCGCGAAGCGCTCGAACTGGGCGCGCAGCTCCCGGCGGAGTTGTTCGCGCGCCGCCGGCAACAACGCGTAGCGCCAGCCCGCCACTGCGGGACTGGCCGGAAACTCCCCCCCGGGGTCGACCAGGTTCGGCAACTTTTCGGCTGACAAACAGGACCGGCCGCCGGCGACCACCAGGTGCAGGCCAACCGCCAAAGAGGGCGTTCGACGTGCCAAGCGCACGGCATGCGCGCATGCCGCACCCCCCATCATCAGGCTCGCGCCGGTGATCGTGCCGTAGTGATGGGCCTGCACAATCGCATGGTTGATCTCGCTGGATCTGCCGAAATCATCGGCGACCAGGTGCAGTTGGCAAGCGCGCCTGCTGGTCGGGTTGCGTTGCGATTTGACGCCCATCGTTTCGTTCCTCGGATAAACCCCAACCACGCAAAAGCAAAGCCCGTGCCATCCGCGGCCGATCGGCCGCGCGGCGCCGTTACCAAGAACACCAGCCATGCCGCCTGGAAGCGGAAAATTTCGATGCGAACCACCGCGACGCGCGCACGCTCATGCCCTACACTGTGGGGC
>DATCFX010000953.1:0-6684 GCA_036509275.1 Pirellulales bacterium
CCCGCCTGCCGCAGTCGGGCCACGAGCGAGGCGTCGGCCGGCATGATCTGGCCCGCCAGGCGGCGCAGCCCGATGGTGGAGGGCGTCCCCTCAACGTAAAAGCATTCCTTGATCGTTGTCGGCACACCGGCCAACGGCCCCAAATCCTCGCCTCCGCGGCGGCCACGATCGATTGCCACGGCCTCGCGCCGGGCACGGTCGAACGTGCGCACAACCAGGGCATTGAGTTGCTCGTGGGTCGCCAGAATCTGCCCGATATGGGCCTCGACAATTTCGACCGCGCTCAGTTCGCCGGAGCGCACGCCGCTGGCGATTTCGGTTGCACTGAGTCGTAGTAGATCAGGCCGGAAATCGGGCATGGCGGCCATCCGCTTCGCTTCGTCGAGTGTGCTGGGAACCGGAGCTTACGGCTCGACGTGCTCGGAAGGAAGCAGGATGCGCGGCATTTGATCCCAAATATGCAGAAAATCGCCTTGCCGGCCCGCCACCCACAACAGGATAAAATATCCCAGGCCGATGCCGACCACGCCTCCCAGCACCACGCCGATCAGATTTCCGATTACGCCGATCTGCGGCTCGCGGCGGCGAGCCCGCGATGGCGAGCCCAGGTCGGCGGCATGTTCGCCCATCGCATTCCAAACCGCCGCCGGTTCGTCCGTCGGCGTGCCGTCGGAGGGCATTTCATCCGAGGGCGGACGGTCCGCATCGCCGCTGGCTGGCATCCAGGCTTCTGGATCGGCCTGATCGACTGCGGCCGGCCCGTGATCGGCGGCAGCCGCAATCTCGCCAATCGACAGCGGATGGTCTTCGGCGAAGCCTTCGGCCGGTACTTCGATCGCGTCGGCCGAGCCGTGGTGCTCGTGGACATCAACCGGTTCGCGGTCGCCGGCGAACTCAACTGCCGGCTCAACTTCGACCGCTTCCTCGTCGAGCAGCGGCAAGGCCCAGGGCGGGGCCGGCTCGGCGGCGGCGCTCACCGCCGCGATCTCGAACGTACCGCTGCACAGCGGACAGCGCAGCCGCAAGGCGGCGTCGGCCAAGGATTCGACCAGGACGCGCTCGTGACAATCGGGGCAAGTGCAGATGCTCGGCATCGATGGCTCGGCCGCGTGTACAAAGCCGCGATCGGTGGTTGCGGCGACCGCTGTACTACTACTCTAGCAGCCGCCTGGCGCGAGCCGGAAAATTTTCTCGATCCCTCACTCGTCCCAAGCCCACGGACTGCGGTCCGTGGCGGTTATTCTGCCGGTTCACAGCCCGTAGAGCGGCCCCAGTTTGCCGCGTAGATGCCGCATTAGCGGTTCGTGCGAAAGCGGCTGGCCGGTCACGCGCTCGATGAGTTGAGCGGCCGGGTAGCGCTGGCCGTGCCGATGGATGTTTTCGACCAGCCAATTGCGTAGCGGCTCGAACTGGCCGCGCGAAAATTGCCCGGCCAGCCCGCCCAAATCGGCATCGGCTTGCTCGAAGAACTGGGCGCCGTACAGATTGCCGAGCGAGTAGGTCGGAAAATAGCCGATCAGCCCCGCACTCCAGTGGATATCCTGCAGCACGCCGTCGGCATCGCCCTGCGGCTCGATGCCCAGCGCTCGCTGGTATTGCTCTTTCCAGGCGCCCGGAAGATCCGCGATGGGCAAGTCGCCCACCAAGAGCGCCTGCTCCAGTTCGAAGCGAATGAGGATGTGCAGGTTGTAGGTCGCTTCGTCGGCTTCGACGCGAATCAGCGAGGAGCGAACGTCGTTGATCGCGAAGAAAAACGCATCCAGCCCGACGTCGGACAAGGCCTCGGGATAGCGGCGGCGCGCCTCGGGAAAAAAATGCTCCCAAAACGCGCGGCTTCGCCCGACCAGGTTCTCCCACAGCCGCGACTGCGATTCGTGAATGCCCAGCGAGACGTACTCGCCCAGCGGCAAGCCGTATTGATCGGTTCGCAACCCCTGCTCGTAAATGCCGTGGCCGGCTTCGTGCAAAATGCCGAAGAATCCGGAATTGAAAAATTGCGGCTGGTATCGGGTCGTAATGCGGCAATCGTGCGGACCCATGCCGCTGCAAAACGGATGGGCCGTCACGTCCAAGCGGCCACGATTGAAATCGAAACCGATTTTGGTCGCCGCTTCTCGACCGAACGCTTGTTGCCGATCGACCGGATAATCCCGAGCGAGCAACGCGACGTCGGGCCGCCGTCGGCTAGCGGCGATCGCGGCCACGAGCGGCACCAACTCTGCTCGCAGCCCGGCCAGCACGTGGGCCACGTCGGCCGCGCGTTCGCCCTGCTCGAACTCATCCAGCAGCGCATCGTAGGGATTCTCGTCGTAGCCCAATGCCTGGGCCTGCTCGCGCTTGAGCGCCAGCGTGCGATCCAGCAACGGTGCAAAGGCGGCGAAGTCGTTGTTGGCCCGGGCTTCCTGCCAGATTTGCTGCCCGAGCACGGCCGTACGCGCCAGCTCCTCGACCAGCCGTTTGGGCAGCTTGGTCTTTTTGTCGTACTGCCGCCGCAATTGGCGAATCGTCGCGCCGGTGTCGCCCAGTGGATCGGCAGCCAGCGGACTGGCTTCGAGCGCGGCTAGCCAATCTTCGACGCGCGGGTCGACAAACCGCTCGTGTACCATGCCGGCCAGCAGCGTGATCTGATCGGCCCGGTATTCGCCGGCAGCCGGCGGCAACAGGCAGCGTTCGTCCCAGCCCAGCAGCGACTCGATCGACGCCAGCAGGGCCAGTTCGCGCATATGCTCGCAGAGCTGGGTATAAATCTCGTTGACGTCGGCCATGGCACCATCGCGGCAGGAGGTTCGCAGAATCGAGCAACCACGCTAAGGATTGCTGCCCGGCGCGAGCCGGTCAAGGGTCGAAGCCCACGGACTGCGGTCCGTGGGGAGGGCCACGGCCGTCGCCCCGTCACTGCACGCCCAGGTCGCTCTCGATTTGCTGGCTGCGGGCGCTGAGACCGAGCTTTTGGCCTCCGGTTTTGCTGCTCCGCATTTGTGCCGCCTGGCCGGCGAACTCGTCGTCGAAGCCCTTATCGCGGCTGGCACGACTGGCACAGCCGTCAAACGCGGCCAATAGCCACAGCAAAAAAGCCAGCCAACGGACTGCCAGAAGCAGCCGCCGCGCGCAGAAACGACTGGGATGCGACAAGTTCATGGCCGCGAAAGTCTGGCAAAATCCGGCTTGGCGGTCCAGGGCAATTGCCGTCGGGCGGCCGACATGGCACGATTGTGCATGGCGGCTTGGCAGCGGCGCTTGCAAACGCGTGGGGACCGGATCGAACGGCACAAGTGCCGCTGCTAAATCGGGTGTGCCGACATCATTTTGGGAGTTTGACGCATGCTGGATGTTCTCGTCGTGGCCCCGCATCCCGACGATGCCGAGTTGGGCATGGGCGGAGCCCTGCTCAAGTTCAAAGCCGACGGCTGCCGGGTCGGCGTGCTGGATCTCACCGATGGCGAGCCCACGCCGCATGGTTCGCCCGAACTGCGGGCCCGCGAAACCGCGGCGGCCACGGCCGTGCTGGGTCTCGATTGGCGCGGCAACCTGGGATTGCCCAACCGGCGGCTGGAGGCCACGCTCGAAGCGCGGGGCAAGCTGGCAGGCGTGTTTCGCCAGCAGCGGCCGCGCCTGATCTTCGCGCCCTATTGGGTCGATGCCCATCCCGATCACGTGGCCGCGACCGAGTTGATCGAGGCGGCCCGTTTCTGGGCTAAGCTCACCAAGACCGACCTGCCCGGCGAACCGTTCCATCCGCCACGCATCCTCTATTACTTTTGCGTCCACTTGCGGCTGGTCACGGAGCCGGCTTTCGTGCTGGATATCACGCCGTATTGGCCGGCCAAACTGCAAGCGATTGCGTGCTACCAGAGCCAGTTTGTCACCGGCCGCCCGACCGAGCCGCCGACCGTTCTGGACCGTCTGCGCGATCAGGCCGCCTTCTGGGGCTGGTCCATCGGCACGAATTTTGGCGAGCCGTTTGCCTCGCGCGAGCCGGTGGCGCTAGCAAGCCTGCGCGATCTGCTCTAAGGACCGAACACAAAATAACTTCCCGATTTTTCAGGCCCCTCACCCGGCCTCTCCCGCAGGGGGCGAGGGGTTTGCGGAGAAGTTATTTTGCGTTCGTTCCCAAGCCAACTCGTCGAATGCAGATGCTGAAGCTGGAGAAGCTTTGAGCATTGTGCCGATAAATGGGCCGCGTAGGGTCTTTGCTCCGCCGGTGAACACACCCGGTGCTATTACCCTTGGCGTTCCCGTTTTTCCAGGCCGGCGGCCAATCGACCGATGCGCGTGCTCGTCGCAATTTGTTGTTTCTTGCCCCTGGCGGGCTGCGTCTATCTGCCCCAGATCACGCGGCAGCCGGTGGTTCACAATCCGTTTCCGCAGCTCAGCAAGGTGGCGATTGCCCCCTTCTTCAATCACAGCACGGAGCCGACGGTGGACGGCCGGCAGTTTGCGCTGGCGTATTTCAACGAGTTGCAGCGCGTCCCCGGTTTTGAAGTCGTGCCGGTGGGCGTAGTCGAGCAGCGGATGCAAGCGTACGGAATTACGCTGGCCAGTCCGGACGATGCGCGGCGGCTGGCGCAGCTGCTGGAAGTGGACGCCGTCGTCGTGGGGGCCGTCACCGACTACACGCCGTATTATCCGCCTCGCTGCGCGATGCAGGTCGAGTGGTACTCGGCCAATCCCAATTTTCACCCGGTTCCGCCAGGTTACGGCCTGCCCTGGGGCACGCCCGAGGAGGAGCAAATCCCCCCGTCGCTGGTCTTCCAGGCCCGCATGGCACTGGCTCGCGAACAAATGAAGACCCAGGAACCAGCGTATCGGCCGATGCCGGGTTTGCAGCCTTTGCCGGCTGAAGTCGAAGCTCCGAAGCCGGGCCAGCCGGACGCGTTGCCGCCGGCCGAAGCCGAAACTAAGCGGGACAAGGTGCAGCGCGGCACCGCGCAGCCAGCTAGCCAAGTGAAGTTGGCCAGCGCGCAGGCCGACGTCACCGACGATACGCCGGCCCAGGCGCCGCAGCCGGCTGTGCGTGCGGGTTTGCCGCCGGATTGGCCGGATCCGCAAGGATTTACGCCTTTGCCGCCTGTGGCGGCGCGGCCGGCGGGCTGGCCCACGGCCGAACCGGTGATTCGCCATGCACGCACCTACAACGGCAACGACTCCGACGTGACGGAAGCCCTGTCCACGTATGTGTATTTCCGCGACGACGCCCGTTTTGGCGGGTGGCAATCCTACCTGCAGCGAAGCGACGATTTCATTCGCTTCTGCTGCTATATGCACATCACCGAGATGCTGACGGCCCGCGGCGGTGCGGGCCAAACGCGAGTCGTGTGGCGCTGGCCGACGAACCGATAAGTATTTGGCTGGCGAGACTGCCGCTGGCGCGCAGCAGCATGCAGCAGGCCCCCGTGTTGCCCACGGTCGCAACCAGCGGCAGGCGGTGCGGCGACGAAGGCCAGACATCGGAGCAGTCAGTGCTGGCGCGGTAAATGCAAATGGCGGCAAGCCACGGCTGGCTTTGCCCCACACGGTCGGAGGCGAACCATCGCCACCAACCGCAAGGCAAGAGCGTGTGAGACCCGTGAGACAAGGAGGGCATCGGTCGTGTCGCAAGACATCAACGTCCTAGCGCTGGTGAAGGGTTCCGAACGGTACGTCTTCTTATATGACGATTCCAGTCGGGCGGAAACCCTGCGCGTGCTCGGCCGCTTTGCCGCCAATCCCGAGTTGAGCTTTACCTGGTACGACGCGGCGGTGCTGAGTCAAAAGATTCGCCAGGAAAACCACCAGCCCGAGCGCCGCCCACGCTTCAGCCTGCCCCTGAAAACCGACCGCGAAGAAGGCTGATTGCCAGCGCGAAAGCACCCTGGCTGAGCGAGCCACGATTGTGGACGCCCGGCCCAAGCCGCGTGGGCATGCCGGCCATGCAAGCTGAAGTCGATCGTTTCCTGAAATATCTGCGCGTCGAGCGCAACAGCTCGCCGCTGACGGAAAAGAGCTACGGCGAAGACCTCGCGGCGCTGGCTGCCTATCTGCGCGAGTCTCTCGGCGCCGAGCCCGAGCCGGGCGACATCACGACGCTCGATCTGCGCGGCTACGTGGCCAGCCTGCACGAGGCGGGCTTTGCCAAAACGTCGATCGCGCGGCGGTTGGCGAGCATGCGCAGCTTCTTCCGCTTCGGTCAACGCGAAGGCTGGAGCAAAACGAACCCGGCCAAGCCGCTGCGCAATCCTCGCAAGGGCCGCTCGCTGCCGCACTTTCTTTCGAATGAAGAATTAGGGCAGCTATTGAGCGCTCCGCCGGCCAATGAGCCGCTGGGCCTGCGCGACCGGGCGATCCTCGAGACGCTGTATTCAGCCGGCCTGCGCGTTAGCGAACTGGTGGGTCTCAACGACAGCGACGTCGATTTGACGCATGGCGTGCTGCGCGTCCGCGGCAAGGGCCGCCGCGAGCGGCTCTCGCCGGTCGGCTCGTTTGCCGCCAAGGCAATCGTGGCCTGGCACGAAGTCCGCAAAGTGCGCGTCGGCCGCGACAACCAGGTGCCGGTGTTCGTCAACAAGTTCGGCGGCCGGCTCACCACCCGCAGCGTCGGTCGGCTGTTGGAAAAGCACTTGAAGACGACCGGCCTCGACCGCCGCACGACGCCGCACACCTTGCGGCACAGCTTCGCCACGCACCTGCTCGATCGCGGCGCCGACA
>DATCFX010000954.1:0-11106 GCA_036509275.1 Pirellulales bacterium
CAGGCCGACGACCTCGAACGTGGTCGAGGCAATCCCCACGCCGGCCGCTTCGAGTGCCTTGAGGATCTCGAGCGACATCGCGCTCTTCAGCTCGCGGATCGCGTGCGTAGGGACCAAGAACCGTACGGTCATTTCCAGCCAATTGCTCGTCAGCCGATAATAGACCTGCGGCTTGATGTCCGCCGTGCGCATCAAATACCGACGCTGCATCTCCTCGAGCAGTGGGCCCGTGAGTTGCTCCAGCTTGACCGTGTGTCGACCGGCCGCGTCCAGCAGAATTTGCTCGACCCGATGGTGGTCGGCCTGGAAGGGGATTGGCAGCCGCATTTCGTCCCAGATGAACGGGAACTCGCGCGTGTAGTTGTAGACCGGTTCCTGGAAGATCTTGTCGTTGGTCAGCGTGACGACGCGGCCCGTGAATTGTCGACCCATGACCCACATGGCCGGTTCGTCGGTTTGTACCTCCGGCGGCTGGCCCATTTCCATGATCGTGGTTTGAATGAAACTCAGCGCGATCACGTCGCCGCGGACGCCGCCCATGCGGATGCGATCGCCGATGCTGAACGTCTTGCCGCGCAGGATGACCGTATAGCCGGCCAAGGCCGTCACGACTTTTTGCAGCGCGAAGGCCAGGCCCGCGGTTACCAGGCCCATCGCGGTGGCCAGGCGCGTCGGATCGTCAAACCAGATCGAAACCAGGCCGATCACCGTTAGCACGGCCGTCGTCAAATTGATTCCCTGGCCGATCCAGAACTTGACGCGCTCGTGAGCCCGCCCCCGCAACACCAGCCGCGCCAGCCAGCGGAGCAACCGGGACAAGACGAGCACCACCACGACGTACAGCAACGAAAACAGCAGCTTGCCGCCGTTTTGCGCATTGAGTCCGACCAGCTTGATGCCGGCGATCTCCAGCGCGTGAGTGGGCCCCACGAAACGGATCCATTGTGCCGGCACGAATCAAGTCCTCGCAGGGATCCCTGGCCCGCTTGCCGCGCGAGGCAGCCCGGCGGCCCGCTCGAAGAGGCGCAGCGCTGCCCCGAGTTGCAAAACCCATGCCGCCCGCTGATTCACCGACGATGCAGCTAGCTGCATGCTGGCCCGGGCGCAAGCTGCCTTGACCGCCGCAACGGACACAGCTTAACATGCCCCGCTTTTTCCTGCGCCGAGACTGCGCGCTCGACTGCCGGCCTGCGGCCGCGCAGCAATCGGGCCGGAGAACCGGCGCCGGCAGGGCCGCGTACTGACGGAACGCTCAGCGGGCAACTTCGGAAAAAACTGTCACAAAGGAATCTCGACGATCATTCGCCGTCTCGTCCAATTCGTGGGTTCGGTAGTCAAGTGGAGTCTGCTGGCGGTCGCCGCATGCGCGGCCGTCGGCGTGCCCTACTTCTATAGCCACGTCGACGACGAAATCTGCCGCCGGCTGGAGCACCTGCTGGGCCAGAAGTATCCGCAGTTGATCGTCAGCGTGCGTTCGGCGCAGTTGCTCAAGGGCGAAGGCATTTTGGCCCGCGGGATCTCGATCATCGAGCCCGGCGCGGCCGGTCCGCAAGCCGAGTTGTTGTCGATCGACGAACTGCTGGTCGAGTGCAACACCGACGTGGTGGACCTGGTGCAGACGGGCGTCGACATCCGCGCGGTCACCTTGCGGCGTCCGACGCTGCGCGTCACGCACCGGCCCGACGGCAGTTGGAGCACTGCCCGGCTGCTGCCGCTGCCGAAGTTCAGCGAGCGGCCGCCGCGGGCCACGATCGAAGACGGCGTGGTCGAAATCTTCGATCCGCTGAAGAACCCCAGCACGACGTGTACGATTCGTGGCGCCAACTTTCGCGTACTGCCGGCCGGGGCCGTGCCAGGCTGGCCGGCCGGAGTGGCGGCCGTCCGCGTCCAAGGGCATTGCTCAAGCGATCATGCGCAGCAGATCGACCTGGACGCCACGCTCGATCCCGGCGGCCGGATGGCCACGCTCTCTGGCAACGCCGAACAACTGGAGTTCTGCCCCGAGCTTTACCGCCTGTCGCCCATCCCGCTGGGCAGCGCGGGCCAAGCGCTGGAATCGTTGCGGGCGCAGGCTTCGGCGCATTTTCGCGTGCAGTATCGCGCCGATGCGCCGGTGCCGCTGGACTACGAGTTCAGCGGCCAGTTGCACAATGGCCGGATTGACGATCCGCGGCTGCCTTATCCGCTCTCGGAAATACGAGCCACGTTTGGCTGCGACCTGCGCGGCTGGAAGATTTCGGGCCTGGCTGCCCGCAGCGGTCAAACCACGCTCAAGCTCGATGCCGAGAGCAGCGGCCACGGGCCGAGCAGCCCGCTGCGAGTGCGGGCCGAAGTGCGGCGTCTGGCGCTGGATCTGAAGCTGGTGCAGATTCTGCCGGAGGTTTGCCGCCAGCAGTGGCAAAAGTTTCTGCCCAGCGGCGAGATCGACCTGGACGCGAGCCTGGCATTCGACGGCCGCACGTGGTCGCCGGAGGTCACGGCCCGCTGCCGCGAGATGGCGATCGTGTACCATCGGTTTCCTTATCGGCTGGAGCGTGGCGCGGGCACGCTGGTGCTCAAGAACAAGCTGCTCCGCACGAGCCTGGCTTGTTTCCACGACAGTGCGGCGGTGCGGATCAACAGCGAAGTGGAACTCGGCACTTCGCCGCCGCCGGGCTGGGTCGAGGTCAGTGCCGACAACGTGCGGATGGACGACAAGTTGCTGGCCGCCATGCCCGGCCGCAG
Organism: Pirellulales bacterium; assembly: GCA_036509275.1. GTDB lineage: Bacteria > Planctomycetota > Planctomycetia > Pirellulales > PNKZ01 > DATATB01. Next base: position 2,725 of record DATCFX010000954.1, read on the forward strand.
CCGCCAGGTGCTGGGCGACTTGCACCCGGCCGGCACGCTGGACGTATGGTATCGCAGTTGGCAGGAGAAAAGTCCCGGCGCCCCGCCGCACCAGTCGGCCACCGTGGCGCTGAACCGCTGCGCGATCCGGTACGAGAAGTTTCCGTATCCGCTCAACGAACTCGACGGCAAGCTGGAGATGCGCGACGGCCTGTGGACGCTGGCCGGCATCAGCGGCAGCAACGGCACGGCCCGCATCGCCTGCACCGGCAGCATCTCGACCGGTGCGGAACAGGGAAACTACCACCTGCACTTTGCGGCCACCGGCGTGCCGCTCAATGAGCAACTGCGCGAGGCCCTGAGCCCCGGCGTGCAGCGATTGTGGAGCGACATGAAGCCGCGCGGTACGGTCGACCTGCAAACCGAATTCCGGTATGCCGCCGGGCAGCCGGCCGCGCAGATTCGCGTCCACGTGCAGCCGGTGGAAGACACGGTGTCGATCGAGCCAACCCATTTTCCTTATCGGCTGGAAAAGCTGCGCGGCGACTTTTTCTATGCCGACGGCCGGGCCACGCTCGCTGCGCTACGCGGTGAGCACGGCCGCACGATCGTCTCGGCCCGCGGAGCATGCGACATCCGCCCCGACGGCGGCTGGCAATTGCACTTGGCGCAATTGAACATCGACCGGCTGCGCATCGATCGCGACCTGATGCAGGCGCTGCCCGACCGGCTGAAGAAGATGATGGCCGATCTGCACCTGTCCAGCCCGCTCAACATCCACGGCTCGTTCGATCTGGCCAGCCGCGGCGCGGCCGGCGATCCGTTATCGGCCGGCTGGAACGTGCGTCTGGACGTGCAGCAAGCCGGCATGACCTTGGGCGCGCGGCTCGAGCACGTCAACGGCAGCGTCACGATGGCCGGCGACTTCGACGGGCGCCGCTTCCGCTGCCAGGGGGACGTGAACTTCGACTCGCTCGTCTTCAAGGACGCCCAGTTCACGGAGGTGATGGGCCCCTTCTGGATCGACGATACGCAGTTGCTCGTGGGCATGTGGGCCGACCGGCTGCGGCAAGCGCAGCCCGAGCGCCGGATTACATCGAAGTTCTACGGCGGCACGCTGGTGGCCGACGGCTGGATGATCTTCGGCGCGCAGCCGCGTTACAGTTTTCAAGCCACGGTCTCGCAGGCGAACCTGGCCCGCGTGACGCAGGAAATGATTCCCGGCCGCCAGCCGCTCAGCGGCGATATCCAAGCCAGCGTCGAGCTGCGCGGCAAAGGCGCGAGCATCAACGACCTGGCTGGCCGCGGCACGATCCAACTGCGGCATGCCGACATCTACCAGTTGCCGCTGATGGTCAGCCTGCTCAAGCTGCTCAGCGTGCGGCCGCCGGATTCGACGGCCTTCACCGCCAGCGACATCGACTTCTACATCCAAGGCGAGCACATCTATGTCGATCGCATCGATTTCAGCGGCGATGCGATCAGCCTGCTGGGCAAGGGCGAGGTGAACTTCAACCGGCAGATCCATCTGACGTTCCACGCCATGGTCGGGCCGGGCGGGCGGCGTATTCCGCTGGTGCGGGATCTGCTGGGCGGGGCCAGCCAGCAAATCATGCTGATTCATGCCGAAGGCACGCTCGATCAGCCGTCGATGCGGCGCGAGGCGTTTCCCGGCGTGAACCAGGCCTGGCAGCAGTTGCAGGCCGAATTTTATCCCCGCGACCAGGGTTCCCGGCGGCTGAGCGACGTCCCCGCCGCCTCATCGGCCGGGACCACCAAACAGTAACCCCCCCCAGAGCGTGAGGCGTGCGTGACGTAAGCTTTCACTAGCAGGACCAATTGATCGATCGAAGGAGACCGGCCATGAGCGTCGGACCCATGGGAGCGGCGGCCAGTTTTGCCGGCGTACCGCTGGCCCAAACTCGCGGATCGGAAGCGGAGCGGGCCGCCCAGGAATCCACGGCTTTCGAGCGCCAGGTTCGCAGCCAAGCGCAGGCGGCCGACACCGCTGGAATTGCCGCCAGCGACAGCGAGGACAACCAGGCGCACGACCGCGACGCCGACGGCCGCCGCCTCTGGGAACGCTCCACCCCGGCCAGCGCGGACGAAGCCGAAGCGGACGACGCGCCCCCGCCCGAAGCCCCGCGCAAACCCGACGGCGAAAGCGGCGCTCAACTCGATCTGAGCGGCTGATCCAATGCGCACCCGGCTCGCCATTGAGTGACGGCCGACTGCCGGGCTGCCGCCGACTTGCATTTGCGGTTCAACCGCATGCTGCGGTCGCGTAGAATTTCGGTCTCCGGATGCAACGACCGAAAGGATCCGCTCCAAGCGCAGCGACCACTGATGAAATTCACCAAGATGCAAGGCGCCGGCAACGACTACGTTTATGTCGATTGCTTTCGCGAGCCGCTGCCGGCGGACCCGGCCGAGCTGGCCCGTCGCGTCGCGGACCGGCATTACGGCATCGGCGGCGATGGGCTGATCCTGATTTGCCCTAGCCAGCAAGCCGACGCGCGGATGCGGATGTTCAATGCCGACGGCTCCGAGAGCGAAATGTGCGGCAACGGCGTCCGCTGCGTCGCCAAGTATGTCTACGACCGCGGCATCGCCGCCAGGCCGAAGCTGACGATCGAAACCGGCGCCGGCGTGCTCCAACTCGAACTTGAGATCGAAGCCGGCCGTGCCCGCCGCGTGAAAGTCGACATGGGCCGACCGGTGCTCGAAGCAGCGCAAATTCCGGTCCAGTTGCCGCGCCCTTCCGCCGACGGCCGGATCGTCGATTTACCGCTCGATCAATCCATCCCCATGAATGCTCCCACGGCCTGGATGGACGACTGCGGCCTGGACATGCGGATGACGTGCGTCTCGATGGGCAATCCGCATGTAATCATTTATTGTCAGCAAGTATCCAGCGTTCCGCTGGAAACGATCGGCCCCTTTCTGGAAACGCAGCCGATCTTTCCGCGGCGCATCAACGTCCACTTTGTCGAGGTACACAGCCCGGGCGAAGTCACGATGCGGACCTGGGAGCGCGGCAGTGGCATCACGCTGGCCTGCGGCACCGGCGCCAGTGCCGTATGCGTCGCCGGAGGGCTCACCGGCCGGACTTCACGGCGCATTCTGGCCCACCTGCCCGGTGGCGACCTCGAACTGGACTGGGCCGCCAACGATCACGTCTACATGACCGGCCCAGCGGTGGAAGTCTTTAATGGCGAATGGAACGGAGACGTCCGCTGAGCGGACGCCGCGACGGTGGTGTGCTAGCGAGCTACGGCTGGCCCAAGCAATAGGCCAATTGAAATGCCGGTCGTTCGCATTTCAGCCCTGAAGTTTGACACCCCCGTCAGGTTCGCGCAGGCTCTTGGCCATGGTGATTACGGTTTCATGCACGACATAATCTGGGAGCGGAACAAAGCCAAACGCTGAGTAGAGCGACAGGGCCTTGCGATTATCCTCCGACACGTAAAGACCGAGAGTGTCATTCCCAAGCGACACGGCTTTCGCGATAAGGTCGCCGAGAATTTGGCCCGAATATCGCTCGCGCCAACCAGCGCGCCCACCCGGCTTCCCTTGAAACTCCTTCGCAACGGCGAGCATTGGAATCAGACTAATTGTGCGGATTTCTCCATTCGGAGGTGGAATGCGCCATGTGGTTGTTCCCAGCGAGCCGAAACCGACAATGCCGCCGGCTAGATCACGATATAGCCAAACTCGCGTACCGCGACTAATTGATTTCAGGACGGGTGGGCCGGAAATCCATTGAGAAGCGAGTAAAGCCGAATCGTCCTCCCCGCAATCGAACCCTTGCATCAGTTCGATCAGGCTTGGCCGAAACTCCTCTTGTAGCAACGAGGACAAGGGCGCGCGGCTCCCTGCGGACGATTCATTGAGCTTGCTTGTCGGTAAGGGCCCGAAGGGCCTCGGAGTTGGTTACTGATAGCCGGACCGGCGTACCGCACAGTTGCTCATGATCGACTGCTGCCAGAAACGCCTCTGCACGTCGGCAAGAGCGCTTGAATTCCTCTAAATAACGAATCTCGAAGCTGTTGCCGACATGCTGTTCGGCCGACATCATCGCATTGGCGCACGGACGCAACCACCGCCGATAAAGTTCGGTGACGGTATCGTAAGTCTGTTGCGAAAAACCTTTGGCGGCCATCTCGCGAGTAGCGGCCTGCTGGGCAGACTCGATCCACCGAAATGCCTCGATCCCTAGCAAGAGGCGGTCTTCGCAGTCGAAGCAATCCACTGCCTGGAGATGGGCGCGCATTGCTGAATCGTATTCTGCGACTCGGCTAGACGCGATTTCATAGGCTTTCGCCATCTCATACCCCGCGGTCAAAAGGGGTGGGCGACATAGTGCAAAATAATAATAGCCCCTCCGTGACCAATGTCAACGAGGCGATCGTCGAGCTATCTCCCTGCGCCGCAAAGAGTTCCAGCGAGAGACTCCAGCCACGCGACCGGCGGTCGCCACTTTTTTGGGTCGCCGCTATATTGCAGTCCGACGTTCGCCGCTTCGAACTGCCCGTGGATCACTGTCCCAATGGCCGCACTCCCGCTGGAAACCCCCGACCGCTTTGTCCCGCCGGCGCTGTCGGTCAGCGAATTGACCGAGCAGCTCAAGGACCTGGTCGAAGGCGGGTTCCCCAGCGTCTGGGTTTCGGGCGAAATCTCGAACGTCTCGCGGCCGCAGTCGGGGCATTATTATTTCACGCTTAAAGACGAACAGGCCCAGATTCGGGCCGTCGTCTGGCGCAGCACGGCCAGCCGCTTACGCTTCGAACTCGAGGACGGCCTGGAAGTCATCTGCCAGGGCGGCCTCGAAGTCTACGGCCCGCGCGGCACCTATCAATTGGTGATTCGCCAGTTGGAGCCCAAGGGCGTGGGGGCACTCGAGCTGGCGCTGCGCAAGTTGCGCGAGCGTTTGGCGGCCGAAGGCTTGTTTGCGCCCGAGCGCAAGCGGCCGCTGCCCCGCTTTCCGCGGCGCGTGGCGGTGATCACCAGCCCGAGCGGGGCGGCAATCCGCGATTTTCTGGAAGTGCTGGCCCGCCGTTGGCGCGGCGTCGACGTGCTGATCGTGCCGGTGCGCGTGCAGGGCGATGGTGCGGGCCGCGAAATTGCCGACGCGATTGCCCTGGTTAATCGGTTTGCCCAGCCAGTGGATTGCCTGGTGGTCACGCGCGGTGGCGGCAGCCTGGAAGACTTGTGGAGTTTTAACGAAGAAGTCGTGGTCCGCGCGATCCATGCCTCGCGCGTGCCGGTGGTCTCGGCCGTGGGGCACGAGATCGACGTCACGCTCTCGGACCTGGTGGCCGACGTGCGGGCGCTCACTCCCAGCGAAGCGGCCGAACGCATCGCTCCGGCAGCCGAAGAAATCCGCGCGGCGCTGGCTCGCGGGCGGCAGCGGTTGGCGGCGGCGCTGCGCAGCCGCGCCGCGGCGGCTCGCGCGCAATTGGACATGCTGGCCAGCCGGCGCGTGATGCGCAAGCCGTTCGATCGTATCCACGAGCTTGCCCAGCGGTTGGACGACTGCCAGGGGCAAGCCCAGCGGGCGGTCAAGCGGCGACTCACGGCGCTGGGCCGGCAGTTGGCCGGCGATGCGGCCCGGCTCGAGTCGCTCAGCCCGCTGGCCGTGCTGGCCCGCGGCTACAGCGTCACGCAGCGCGAGGGCCACAACGAACCGCTGCGGGAAGCTGTCCAGCTCCAACCGGGCGACGTGCTGCTGACCCGTTTTCATCGCGGGCGCGCGACCAGCCGCGTCGAGTCCGTCGAACTAGAATCGCTACAATCCAAAAAGTCGATGGAGTCGAGCTAATATGCCTAGGGATCAAACTCAGCCCGAGTCCTCACAGCCGCCCAAGGATTTCGAAACCGCCTTGGTGCGGCTGGAGTCGATTGTCCACGCTTTGGAAGACGGCGAATTGGGACTGGCCGGGGCGTTGGGACAGTACGAAGAAGGCGTAAAGCTGCTGAAACACTGCTACGGCCTGCTGGAAAGGGCCGAGCGCCGCGTCGAACTGCTGTGCGGCACCGACGCCCAGGGCAATCCGCTGGCCGAGCCTTTTGACGACCAATCGTCGCTCGAACTGGACAGCCAGGGCGGAAGGCGCAGCCAGCGGAAATCGTCGCGCCGCACGCCGAAAAGCCCGACGGATAGCGAGGTTGCCAGCAGTGGGCCGTCTGGGCCGGAGATAGACGAGCCGCCTTCGCTGTTCTAGAATAGCACCACGGCTAGGGGGGCACCCCGCTTCCCTTGGGAACCTGCATCCAGGGCCTCTCCAGGCGGTGATGTGATCGAAGCGCGTTGCAGTTCGTTTTCGGATTACGCCCAATCGATTCGCCCGGCTGTCGAAGACGCCCTGGGGCGCTACTGCCATCAGGGCGACGGCTGCCCTCCGCAATTGGCCGAGGCGATTCGCTACAGCCTGTTGGCGCCCGGCAAGCGGCTGCGGCCGCTGTTGGTGTTAATGTCGGCCGAAGCCTGCGGGGGAGAATCCAGCGACGCCATGCCCGCCGCGTGCGCGGTGGAGATGATCCACACGTATTCGCTCATTCACGACGACCTGCCGGCGATGGACGACGACGATCTGCGGCGTGGCCGGCCGACGAACCACAAAATGTTTGGCGAAGGGCTGGCCATTCTGGCTGGCGACGCACTGCTGACCATGGCTTTCGAGATCTTGGCTCGCGACATTCAGCCGCCGGAAGTGGCGACTCGCTGCACGGCCGTGTTGGCCCAAGCGGCGGGTGCCACGGCCTTGGTGGGTGGCCAAGCCGATGATCTGGCCGGGGGCGCCAGCCACGATCTGGCGGGGCTGGAGTCGGTGCATCGCCGCAAGACCGGCGCGCTGTTCTTGGCCTGCCTGCGGTTGGGATCGCTAACCGCCGGCGCAGACGATCAACAGTGGGCCAGGCTCGAACATTACGGGACCTGCATGGGCCTGGCTTTTCAGATCACCGATGACTTGCTCGATGTCCAAGGCGACGAGCAGGCCCTGGGCAAACGCGTCGGCAAAGACGCCGGGCGCGGCAAGCTGACTTTTCCTGGCCTGCTGGGGATTGACGAAAGCCGGCGACAGGCCGAAGAGTTGATTGGCAAAGCGTGCATGGCGCTGGAACCGCTGGGTCCGGCAGCCGGGGGATTGGCGGCCCTGGCCCGATATGTGCTTGAAAGGAATCGATAATGATGGATGAACTGCTGCCCAAGATTCGCTCACCGCATGATTTGCAGGACCTGTCGGCCCAGCAGTTGGAGCAATTGGCGCTGGAGATGCGCGAGGCGCTGTGCAACCTGGTGAGCAGCCGCACGGCCCATTTCGCCTCGAACCTGGGCGTCGTCGAGTTGTGCCTGGCGCTGCACAAAACGTTCGACTTCGGCCGCGATCGGCTCATCTGGGACACCGGCCATCAGTGCTACCCGCATAAGATGATTACCGGCCGCTACGAGCAGTTCGACACGATCCGCACCAAGGGCGGCCTGATGGGCTTCCCCAATCCCAATGAAAGCGATTACGACCTGTTCATGACCGGCCACGCCGGGTGCAGTGTCTCCACGCTCTTGGGCCTCCGCTCGGGCGACGACTTGCTGGGCCAGAACGACCGCCATTCGGTGGCGGTGATCGGCGATGGGGCGCTCCCCTCGGGCATTGTCTTCGAGGCGCTCAACAATGCCGGCGGCCTGAAGAAAAAGCTGCTCGTGATCCTCAACGACAACAAAATGTCGATCTGCCCGCGCGTGGGCGGGCTGGCCGAGTATCTCGACCGGCTGCGGATGAACGCCTTCTATACTGGGCTCAAGCAAGAAGTCGTCAAGGCCCTGAACAAAGTGCCGGTGCTGGGCGATCCGGTCGAACGCCTGCTGTGGCAGGCCAAGGAATCGATCAAGGCCGGGCTGCACGGCGGCATGCTGTTCGAAGAACTCGGCTTCCGCTACATGGGCCCCATCGACGGCCATAGCCTGCCGCAGCTTTGCAAATATCTCAAGCTCATCAAGGAAACCGACGGCGGCCCGGTGCTGTTGCACATTGTCACGGAAAAAGGTCACGGCTTCGAGCCGGCCGCCGCCGATCCGGTGTTTTTCCACACGCCGGCCCCCTTTCAGCGCGAACGCGACGCCGTGGTCGTCAAGAAGAGCGCCGCCCGGGCCTACACCAACGTGGCCAGCGAGGCGATCCACGGCCAACTCGAGCACAACCCGCGCGTCACGGTGATGACCGCCGCCATGTGCCAGGGAAACAACCTGGAACGCGTGCGCGATGCGTTTGCCGACCGCTTTTTCGACACGGGCATTTGCGAATCGCATGCGGTGGCGTTTGCCGCCGGGCAGGCCAAGGCCGGATTGCGGCCGATCGTCGATATCTACAGCACGTTTCTGCAACGCAGCTACGACCAGATCTT
>DATCFX010000955.1:0-3697 GCA_036509275.1 Pirellulales bacterium
CCCAATGCCGGCACCAACTTGACGATTTCGCCCAGCAACGGCTACGCGGTGGCGTTTAGCGGCACGACGACGTTCAGCCAGGCGCTGACCACGCTGACGGTCAACACCAACGGCGCGGTCACTTCGAACGTGCTGCCCAGCGCGATTCTCAGCGGACAGGTCACCGGCACGGCGGGCGCGAGCGGCACCGCCGAGTGGACCAAGGCCGGCACCGGCAACCTGCTGCTGACCAATGCCGCGAACAATTTCATCGGCAACATGGTCGTCACCGGCGGCCTGCTGGGCTTCACCAGCAACGGGTCCGGGGGCGGTACGTTGGGCAACACGGCCAACACGATCACGCTCAACGGCGGCGGCATCTACGCCACCAGCGCCACGTCGGCCACGCAGTACGTGACCACGCCCACCACCGCGGCCACGGCGATCACCAGTGCCCGCACGATCGACTTCCTGAGCGCGACGGCCGCCAACAACATCATCGACGTGGCCAACAACACCACGCTGACGCTGACCAGCCCCTTCGGGCCCACGAACAACGGCTTCGCCAAGAACGACCTCGGCACTTTGGTGCTCTCCGCCAACAACGACCAGTGGGGCGGCTCGATCACGGTCAACGAAGGCGCCTTGCAGATCACCAATGCCGGCGCGCTGGGCTTGCCGACGGGCGCGGTAACATTGGTCTATGGCGCCTCGGTGAACCAAGGCGGCGCCCTGCAATTGGGCGGCGTCACGCTCGACAAGCCGATCAGCAGCGTCGAGGGCACCGGCATCAACTCGGGCGGCGTGATCGAAGCCGTTTACAACTCGACCAACCAAGTAGGCGGCATCAGCACGAGCACCATCAATGGCCAAATCACGCTCGTGAGCGGTGCGATCACGATCGGGGCCGACGCCAACACCGTGCTGAACATCCAGGGCGGCTATATCGCCAACGCAACCGTGACCTTCGCCGGCGCGGGCAACATCAACATCGACACCACCTCGCCCACCACCACCACTGGGCTGACCAAGATCGGCAGCGGCACGACCACCTTGGGCGTGGCCTACCCGGCTATGGTCGGCGCCTTGTCGGTGAATGCCGGCACGTTCTACATGGGCGGCATACTGGGCGGCGGGGCCGGCAGCCTCGGCGGCACCGGCGCCGTCACGGTCAACCCCGGCGCGATCTTTACCGTGGACGACAGCGTCGGCCTGCCGATCGCCAATCGCCTGGACGCAGCCGCCGGCGTGCGGGCGCTGACGGTCGAGGGGGGCACGTTCAATTACATCGGCTCGCCCATCGGCAATTCGTCGGAAACGCTCGGCGCCTACACGCCGGGTGCGGGTTTGAGCTACATCAACATCACGGCCGGCGCCAGTGAAAGCGCGACGATCACCGTGGCCAGCACGGCCGCGGCTGCCGCCGGCGCGCAGCTCATCATGTCGGGCACGAACCTGGGCAGCGCCGGGGTCGGCGGCACTAATGTGGCCGATTTCACTTCTACCACCGGCCCGACGTTTGTCGGCGCCAGCGGCCTGACCGGCACCGAGAACAAGGGCATTTTGCCCTGGGCGCTGGTCAACACCGGCTCGGGCTATACGTTCGCTACCGTCGACAGCTCGACGGGCACCACGGGGGCCAACGGCGGCGTTTGGCGGCCCTTGAGCAGCAGCGAATACGTCACAAGCATGGCGGCCGCGTATGCGCCCACGGTGAATAACATCGTGCTCAGCGCCAGCGACACGGTGCTGGCCACGTTCACCGACAACTCGCTGAACATGACCACGGCCAGCACGCTGACCATTAACCCGGTGCAGACCTTCACGCTCTCCAGCGGCGGCCTGATCATGACCGGCGGCAGCACGATCCAAGGCGGCTTCTTGAACGCCGGCGGCGTCGCGCTGGAGCTCTTCCAGCCGGCCGGGGGCACCTCGACCATCAGCAGCCAGATCCTGGGCACGGCCGGCATGAACGTCGCCGCCGGCACAGGCACGATCCAGCTCACCAGCTTTGAACCTTACACGGGCCAGACGACGGTTAACCAGGGCACGCTGCAACTGGCCGCCGGCACGAACACGCTTGTCGTGGGCGTCGCCGCGACCGGCCAGGCGTTGGTGGTCAATTCCGGCGGCACGCTGGACCTGGACGGCAACGTGCAGGTGGTCAGCACGCTGGCCAGCACGGGCGCGGCGGTTGCCGCCGGTACCAACGGCGGCACGATCACCACCAGCACCGGCACCGGCCTGCTGGATGCCAACGTCACCACGGCCAGCGTCTTCGCGGGCAGCATCACCGGGAGCGTGGATTTCATCAAGTCGGGCGGTACCACGCTGACGCTGCTGAGTGCCAACACCTACGCGGGCACGACGCTGATCAACGGCGCCGGCGGCGTGGTGCTGGAAGACTACGGCACGTTGGCCACGGGCAGCACGAACCCGATCAACGTCACCTATTCGTCGTTGACGCTGAACAATACGGGCCTGACCGACAGCAGCACGCGGCTGAATTCCGGCGCCCCGATCAACTTGAGCGGCAGCACCTTCGCCTTCACCTCGCGGACCGACGCCATGTCGTACGAGAACGTGGGCGCGGTCACGATCGGCCAGGGCGTGTCGACGATCACCAACACGCTGACGGCGCCGGGCGCCGGCCAGGTCGGCTCGTCCACGCTCTCGCTGGCCAGCCTGGCGCAAACGGCCGGATCCGGCGGCGTGGTGAACTTCACCAACACGGGCGGCACGCTGGGCACGATCGGCAACAATCCGCAGATCCTGGTCGGCTCGGCCCCCGCGCTGACCAACAACCTCATCGGCGGCTGGGCGATCGTGAATGGAGCCGATTTCGCCGGCTATAGCCCGACGCTCGGCGTCGCCGCCTTGGGCACCGCCGGCTTTGCCGGTTACGACTTCACGTTGGCCAATACGTTCTCCGGCTACACGGCCTCGGCCACCGCCAACCTCAAGATCACCGGCGTCGCCACATCGTTGATCGGTGCTCCGACGGGCACGACTGCGATGAACTCGTTGAACCTGGTTTCGACGGTGACTGGCGGCGGCATCAGCTTCACCAATGCCACCGACACGCTGAATATCACCAGCGGCGGCCTCTTGCACAGCGGCAGCTTCACGGCCCAAATCGGCAGCGCGGCCGGCAACGGCCAGTTGACCGCCGGCGGCGCGTCGGCCACGAGCGGCAACACATACGGCCTGTACATCACCAATAACGCCACGACCGCGCTCACTATTGACTCGAATGTCGTCAACGTCGGCGCCGTGATCGGTGGCGGCAATACGGCGAATAACCAACTCGTGCTGACCAACCTCTCCACTGGCGGCATCACGCTGGCCGGCACCAATGCCTACACCGGCGGCACGGTGATCAACGGCGGCACCACGACCCTGGCGACCAGCGGCACGCTGGGCACCGGCGGCATCACGCTCAACGGCGGCGCGTTCACGCAAACCGCCGGCGGCGTGATCCCGTCGCAGGCTGTGACGATCAACGGCGCTTCGACCTTCACCTTTGCCGGCACCAACACGTTCACCGGCGCCATTGCGTTGAACAACAATGGCGGCGCGGCCGCCACGTTGGCCGCCGGCACCGGCACGCTGAACCTGGGCTCCGGCGGCACGATCACCGCCAGCAGCGACAACGTGACGGCCCCGGCTGTGCTGTCGGGCACGCTGGTGGACATCGGCTCCAGCGCCTACACGATCA
>DATCFX010000956.1:0-3135 GCA_036509275.1 Pirellulales bacterium
CGCCCGCGCGTCGAAAAAACGTCCACGACCTCCCGCCGCGTCGCCATCACAACACGACTTACGTCAAAACGGCGTCCGAAAAAATCGCTCGCCCACCGATTTTTTTCAAACCCTGGGGAAGTTGGGTTAGCCCCCGGTCAATGACCGGGGGCTAACGGAAGTTGCCGGCCGACGTCCTAAGCCAGCGGATCGTCGAAGGGGTCGAGGCCGATCGATTCGATCGACTCGCTCAAGGGATCGTCGCTGGCGGGTTTGACGGCGGGTTCCTCGGTCACGGGCCGAATCACTACCCGGCTGCCGCGGACTTCGACCACGCGCACGCGGCGGCCCGGCTCGAGCGCCAGCCCCTCGCTCAAGGCGTCGATCAGGCGGCCGCGAACTTCGACCGCCCCGCTGGGAGTCATCCAGCTTTTGGTCTCGCCCACCTCGCCTACCAGGCTCTTTAGCTCGCGGCGGCGGGCGCTGTCGGGCAGCACCTGGTCGGCGTCGGGTGCTTCCAACAGCAGCCGACGGCCCATCGGCGTGTTGGGCCACCAGCGCAGCGCCATAGCCAACGCCCCCGGCACCGCGATCACCGCAAAAGCCAGGAAACTCAGGCCGATCCAAGGGCCTTCGCGAAACGCCAGCCAGACCGAAACCAGCAGCGAACCGAGCGACACCAAGCCCAGAATCCCACCCGTGGGAATAAAGAGTTCGAAAATGGCGGTGGCCAGCCCCAACGCCATGAGTAAAACTGCCCAAATGATCGGATCCATAACAGCAGACTACGGGCTGGGAGCAAGAGCGGCAAGCGGCGCGGGGGGCAAGCGCCGATTGAGAGGATGGGTTCCCTGGTAGCGGAAGTCGTGAGAATTCGACGGATTCGCCGAGAGCTTCTTCCGAAGTCTCACGACTTCCGCTACGAGAGGAACGGCAGATCCACATCAGCCCGCGGCGCGGACCAGCACGCGGTTGCCGCGGGCGCGGACCACGACGACCGCTTGGCCGCGCTCGATGACTTCGCCGTCGGCAATCACGTCGACGAGTTGATCGCCGAAGAGCGCCTTGCCGGCCGGCAGCAGGGGTGTGGCCGCGACACCAGTGGCTCCCAGCAGATGATCGAACTCGGCCAGCGCCTCGCGCCGGGCAATATCCGAAAGCTCCTCGTCCGACGGCGGGGCCAGCAGCATGCGGTTGAACATCGGCGCATGCGGCAAGTAGCGGTTAATGAGCACGGCGGCGGCGATCGTCGCGGCGCCGGCGGCCACGATCACTTTGAGGCTGCGGATCAGTTGCTCGGTCTGGTACTCGTTGTGCGGCAGCACGAACGTCTGGCTGGCCAGCAGCAGCGAACCCACGACCAGCAGCCCGCCGGTGAGGCCGAAGATCGTAAAGCCTGGAAACACCATAAATTCCAACAGCAGGCAGACAATGCCAGCCAGAAACAGCAAAATTTCGAGCACGCCGGCGGTTCCGCCCAGGTAGGCGCTCCAGAAATACAGCATGAAGCACAGGGCGCCGACGATGCCGCCGACGCCAATGCCCGGTGCGTGCAACTCGGCATACAAGGCGGCCAGGCCGACGAACAGCAGCAGCCAACTGACGCCGGGACTGTTGAGCACGTCGATCAGCGCGGTGGCCCAGCCCGGCTCGATGAGCTGCGGATCGTTTTCCAGTCCATACAGCGCTTTGAAATCGGCGAAGTTATCGACCACCTCGGTGGCCACACCCAATTCGTCGGCCTCGGAGCCGGAAAGCCGCAGCGGCTGGCCGGGGGTAGTGATCTGTTTTTCCTTGTGCCACTGGTCCGCGTCGGGCTGGGCGGCCAGTTCGGCCTCGGTCCAGTAATTCACTGCTCCGTCCTTGATCCGCACGCAGCGATAGACCGTCACGCCCGGGTCCACCATCGCGCGGGCCAGCGCGGGCGGGCGAAACTTGGCCCGCGCGATCTCCTCCAGCCCGGTCGCCGCCAATCGCAGATCGTCCCCCTCGAGCGGTGCCGCTCCTGAGCCGCCCAGCACGGCCGTAGGCCACATCACGATCTGATCGCACGCAAAGGCGATAAAGGCCGCGTCGCCTCGGGCTTCAACGGGAATGTACGCCACGGTGCGGCGCTTGTTGGAATCGAGGCCCGCCAGATAATTGGCCAAGTTCAGGCTATCGATGGGCGAGCCGCCGGGGCTGTCGATCCAGACGCAGATAAAGTTCACGTCGCGCTGCCGGATCTCAGTCTGCAGCATGGTTTGAAGTTGATTAGTGAGCTGCGACGTGATGGGGCCTTTGACATAGCAGCGCACGGCCCGCCAGTTGCCGGCGAGTGCCGGATCGTCGACGAGCGCCTCGCGCGGCAGCTTCCAAATTTCGGCCACGGCCTGGCGGTTGGCGGCCAGGTAGCTGACGAACCCCAAATCGCGGCCCTGCCGGCCAGTGAACAAGCCCGGCTTGTCGGCCGGCTTGACCACTTTCCAGGTGCGAAACGAGCGCTTTTTGCGCAGCTCGGCCAGCTTGTCGGCCAACACGAACTCGCGGCTGGCGTCGGTTTCGACCATCACCACTTCCACGGCCGGATCGAGCATCGCCAGGGCAATCGCTTCGGGGACGGTCTTGCGGCGGTTGGCGATCTGGCGATAGGCGTCGCGGACCCAAGGCTCGATCACCGCCTCGTATTTGCCGGCCTCGCCGATGTCGGCATCCTCGTTCATGATGATTTCGTGGCAGGCCATGGCCACCAGCACGTTATGGCCCGTCACGGTCTCGGGCAGATACGCGATCGTCGTCGCCCCGTTGAGTTCTTCGCTGGAGATGAAGCGGGCCAGATCCAGCGCCTGGCCGATCTCGGTCTTGCCGGAGCGAATTTCGAACACGAACACCGGCCGCCGGCCTTCGCTCTTGGCCTTTTCGATCGTCGCGCGCACCTGGTCGCGAACGCGGCGGTCGAGCTTGGAATTCAACGGGGCCCGGATGGGAATAAACCGGCCCAGCCGCTTTTCGGCGACCGGCTCGTCAACCGCTGGCACATCGACCGCCGGCACATCGGCGGGTGGCACATCCACCGCTGGCACATCGACCGCTGGCACATTCGCGGGTGGCTCGGCGGGCTTCGCTGCCCGATCGGCATCATCCGCGGCGGGCTTTTGCTGCTCGGCCTCGGCAAAA
>DATCFX010000957.1:0-1318 GCA_036509275.1 Pirellulales bacterium
GACCGCAAATGTGCGACAAGTTGTCGCGTTTATTTGCCCATGCAGTCACTCGCTGCGACAAGTTGTCGCACTCATCGAGCTGCATTTTTTCTTAGCGTGGTTTTCCGCTTGTCGGGCCGGTGCGCGGAAAGGATACTCAAGCGCAGTGCCGCCGACACGGAGATTCCTCCATTTCTTTTGTCAAGCGGCACAACGTCCTCGAACGCGTGAGACCATCTACGTGAGCCGGTGTCGTCGCCGTCCGATCGAAGGTCGTCGCCCGAAGGTCGATCTGCGCCGGCTGGCGCAAGCGGTGGCGTGGCCGCTGTTGATCGTGTCGCTGGGCATTGGCGTGTATGCCGGTGGCGTGCGCGGAGTGTGGGTGTTCGATGATTTCCCGGCGATCAAGGACAACCCGCACATTCGGCAGCTTTCCGGCGTGGGACAAGCCGCCTGGGGCTTGCCGCAAAGTCCGCTGTCGCGGCGCCCGGTCGTGGCCCTGAGCGTGGCGCTGAATTATGCCTGGGGCCGTTACGACGTTCGCGGCTATCACGTCGTGAACTTCGCGTTGCACCTGGCCTCGGCGCTGTTGCTCTTCGGCGTCGTGCGGCGGACGTGCAATGGCCCCTTGCTGCGCGAGCGCTTTGGTCACTTGAGCCGCACGCTGGCCGGAATCGTGGCGCTGGTGTGGGTCGTCCACCCGCTGCAGAGCGAGGCCGTGATGTACATCACGCAGCGCACGACGCTGCTGGCGTCGATGTTTGTGCTGGCCACGTTGTATGCGGCGGTGCGCGCCTGGCAAAGCGCCCATCCGCAACGCTGGCGAGCGTTGGCCGTGGCCTGCTGTGCGCTGAGCCTGGCGAGCAAGGAAAGTGGCGCATTGCTGCCGCTGCTGGTGCCGCTGCTGGACCGCGCTTTTTTTGTGTCCAGTTGGCGCGCCGCTTGGAAACAGCGGCGCACGCTGTATCTCGGCCTGGCCGCCTGCGAATTGGTGCTGGTCCTGCTGTTCGCCATCGGTCCCGACTGCGAGTCGATCGGCTTGGATACCGGCGTCACGCCTTGGCACTATCTGCTGACCGAGTCCGGCGCGCTGCTGCACTATCTGCGGCTGACGGTGTGGCCGCGGCCGCTGGTGCTGGCCTACGACTGGCAGCCGGTACACGTCTGGACGGACGCCATCGCTACGGGCCTGGCGGTGCTGAGCCTGCTGTTGGCTACGGTCTGGGCCGTGGCCAGGCGGCCGGCATGCGGGTTCTTTGGCGCCTGGTTCTTCCTGCTGCTCGCGCCGACGTCGAGCGTCGTGCCCATCGCGACCGAGCTACTGGCCGAACGCCGCATG
>DATCFX010000958.1:0-1025 GCA_036509275.1 Pirellulales bacterium
AGCTCGAAGTGGCGATGCTGGAAGGTCGCGCCGATCTGGCCGTGCATTCGCTGAAGGACGTGCCGGTCACGCTGGAACCGGGCTTCGTGCTGCCGGCGATCCTGCCGCGCGCGGATGCGGCCGATGCGTTCGTCAGCAACCATTACGCGGATCTCGCCGCGTTGCCGTCGGGCGCGCGGGTCGGCACCTCGTCGCTGCGACGGCAGGCGCAGCTGCGTTCGCTGCGGCCGGATCTGGCCCTGCTCGATCTGCGCGGCAATGTCGGCACCCGGCTCGGCAAGCTCGACGCCGGCGCTTACGACGCGATCGTGCTGGCCTGCGCCGGGCTGGAACGTCTGGGCCTGGCTGCGCGCATCCGCGCCCGGCTGGCCGCGCCGGACTGGCTGCCAGCGCCGGGCCAGGCAGCGATCGCGATCGAGGCGCGCGATGATCATCCTGCCGTCTTGACGTTGCTGGCCGCGCTGGACGATGCCGATACCCGACTCACCATCAGCGCCGAACGGGCGATGAATCAGGCACTCGGCGGCAGCTGCACGGTGCCGGTCGGTGCCTGGTGCGTACTCGGCGAGCATGGCCTGCATCTGCGCGGCATGGTCGGCGATGCGGCCAGCGGCCAGTTGCTGCACGCCGAGGGCAGCAGCGCTGGCGCTCAGGCGGTGGCGCTGGGCCGGCAGGTGGCGGCTATGTTGCTTGAACAGGGTGCCGGGGAATTGCTGGGACTCTGACGGGAAACGGGAAACGGGAAACGGGAAACGGGAAACGGGAAACGGGAAACGGGAAACGTCCAGAGCGTTGCGGCTTTTCGCACTTGTTCCCTATTCCCTGTTCCCCGTTCCCTGTTCCCCGCTCCCAAATGAAAATGGCCCCGCAGCTCACACTGCGGGGCCGTTTCAGCCAGTCATGATCAATCGACTCAGAAGTTGTAGACCAGATTGGTGGTCGTCAACGTATCGTTCTTCTTGATGCCCGGCAGTACGCTGCTATTGTGGCGCACCTGGAAACCCACCTTCAACGACAGCTTCTTG
>DATCFX010000959.1:0-3043 GCA_036509275.1 Pirellulales bacterium
TGCTCGTCGGCCGTGAGTCGATGATACGACCGCACATTCTCCTGCAGCAGGTCTTTCCAACGCTGCGGAAACGACTCTTGCAGCAGCGCGCGCCGCCGGCGGTTGCGAAGCCAACTAAATAGCACGACGAATCCTCAATGCGGGGTCGACAACTGAACCGACTGTAGCGGGCCGGCAAGCTGCATTATATGCTCAAGCCTGACCAACTGCCGCACCCCCGGGCCGGGCGCACGGCAGCCGTGGCAATCGAACCTGGGGAGTCAAACGCGCATGCTTTCGAGAAATTGTCTGGCGGCTGCCGTGTTCGGGCTGGTGGGATTGGCCGTGCTGCCGGCCGGCGGTGCGGAGCCGGCGGCCCAACTACCGGCCGGATTTCAGTTGGAACAACCGTGTCCGGATGCCGGGCTGACCAAGACCGTGCTCATCGCGGGCTCGAACTTCTTCAAGCCAGGCCAACATGCCTATATCGGCGGCTGTGCCGTGCTCATGGATCTGTTGCGGCAGACCCCGGGCGTGTTTCCCGTCTTGGCGCTGGATTGGCCCAAAAAGCCCGAGACCTTTGCCGGGGCCAAGGCCGTGGTGTTCTATTTCGACGGAGGCAACAAGCATGCCTGGCTGGATGCCGCCCGCCGCGCGCAGGTCAAGCAGATGGCCGACGCCGGCGTGGGTTTCGTATCGCTGCACCAGGGCATCGACATCTCCAAGGAGCTTGGGCCGCTAATGCGCGAGTGGATGGGAGCGGCTTTCGAAAAAGGCTACTCGCAACGGGCCCATTGGGTGGCCGATTTCAAGACGTTTCCCGATCATCCGATCTGCCGCGGCGTGACGCCGTTTCGGATCGACGACGGCTGGCTCTTCAAGCTGCGGTTCGTGGACGGCCTGCAAGGTGTGACGCCGCTGCTGCGCACCGTGTCGCCCAAGGCCCAATCGGCCGATGCCTCGGGCGACGCCGCGATTGTTTCCTGGGCCTACGAGCGGCCGGGCGGCGGCCGATCGTTCGTTTTCACCGGCTGCCACCTGCACGCCAGCCTGGCCGAGATGGGCTACCGCCGCTTTTTAGTCAACGGGATCCTCTGGACGGCCGACACGAAAATTCCCGCCGCCGGGGCACCCGTTCGCCTCGACCCGGCGCAGCTCGATCGCTATCTGCCGGCGGCGGCAGATTCCGCGGGCCATTCGCGTGCCCACGACGGTTCACGATGAACACTGACTGGACTCGCCGATTATTCCTTCGCACGGGCTGCCTCGGCGCCGCTGCGACGTTGGTCGGTTCGTTGCGCGCGGAGCCAACCGACAAGCGGAAAACAGACGCGGTCGAGATTGGCAGCGCGAGACAGCTTTTTCTTGATGATCGTCTGGTCGATCTGGGGAAGACACGCGGCATCGCCCGTACGCTAAACCAGCCGGAGTGCATTCGCCGCGTGCTGCAGCCCGACCAGCCGTGGGAGGCGCTCGGGTTCATTTTTTACTGTAGCGTGGTGGACGACGGCGGCACGGCGAAGCTGTACTACGGCAGTTACGATGCGGAGAAAAAGAAGCACTTCTGCCTCGCGACCAGCCGCGACGGGTTGACCTGGCAGCGCCCGGAACTCGGAGTGCAGGAATTTCAAGGCAGCACGCAGAACAATCTTCTGGCGCCCGAGGCGGTCGAAGCCAGCGTCCTACTCGACCCGCACGCCCCCTCGGACAAGCGCTACCGGCTGCTGTTCACGCATCATTGGCCCGACCCCGCACGGGCCGGCGTGTACGTCGCGTCATCGAGCGATGGCATTCACTGGGAAATCACGCCGGAGCGCGTGCTGCCGTTCGTGCCCGATAGTCAGCCATCGGCAGTCTGGGATCCGCGATTGCAGAAATTCGTCGTTTACCTGCGAACCTGGAATCCAGGCCGTGCGGTGGCGCGTGTGGCGGTTAGCGACCTGGCGGCTCCGTGGCCCTACGATCAATCGGTGCCGCCGTTGCATATCTGGGGAAAAGACAAGGTTCCCACGCTCAGCCGCGAGCTGCCGATGGTCATGGCGTGCGATGCGCAGGACCCGGCGAATGTGCAGCTCTATACCAGCGAGGTGGTCTACTATCCTTTCGCGCCGGACGTGTATCTTGCGTTTCCGGCCGCGTATCGGCTGTTTAAAGGTCCGGAGTGGAAGGGCCGGGCGTTGAATACCAACGACGGCACGTTCGACGTGGAATTTGCCGCCAGCCGCGACGGCATCGCGTGGCAGCGCTGGCGGCGGCCGTACGTTGCCGCCGGATTTTGCGACGGCCTCAACTTGCGGCTGGTGAACATGGGCCAGGGCATGTTGCGGCGCGGACGGCTGCTGCATCAATACTTTGTGGGCTGGCCGCACACGCATGGCCGGCCGGTCGTTTGGGACCGCGATCCGGCCAGTCGCGCCGCCTGGTTGAAGCGCGATCTCGGCGGCATCTACTGCGCGACGCAGCGCGTCGACGGCTTTGTCTCGCTCGATGCTTCCCCAGCCGGCGGCACACTCACCACGCGTCCGCTCGTGTTCGCTGGCAACCGGCTGCGTCTGAATCTGCACACCGCCGGCATCGGCAGCGCGACCGTCGCTCTGCTCGACGAACGTGGAAATCCGATCCCCGGCTTCGCAGCAGAAGACTGCGAAACCATCCGGGCCGACGCGATCGACCACGAAGTGCGCTGGAAGACCGGGGCCGATGTTGGTGCGCTCGCCGGCAAGCCGCTTCTGGTTCAATGTTCCATGCGCAGCGCGAAGCTCTACGCGCTGCAATTTGGCTCGGACCTGCCCCCTGAAAACTGAGCGACGAAATCAACGCGATGTCGAGTTTGGCGATTTGGCCGATCACACACCCCCTAGCTGGTTCACCAACAATCTGTTTGCCGCGAGGCACCGCGGTCGCTAGTTTAATTGGTGCCTTCAGGGCAGCAAATCGGCCCGGGCAATCCGTTGGTTCGCGATCCTTTTGATGCGGTTCGATTGCTCGACCGCCTCGATCGCAATCGGCGATCACGCGTAGGGGGGCGTTATGCGTCGCCAACTCGCGAACTGCACGATCGCAC
>DATCFX010000960.1:0-2406 GCA_036509275.1 Pirellulales bacterium
GTGGCCTGGGAGCAAGGCGGCTACAACTGGGGCAAGGACAACGGCTACTGGGGGCGGTTTTTGCCGGGGCCCGACGGCAAACCGAAACCGCTGCCTGCCGGCCCCGCCGGCGCGCATCCCGAGGGACGCGGCCCCGGCGCAGGGCTGGGCAGCACGCGGGCCGTGAAAGCGGCCGTCTATCGCGGCGGAAAAGTGCTGGCCGCTCCCGATTTGGTCAAGGTGCTGCCTGCCGGTGGGCTCGGCGTCACGGCCATGCCGGCCCTGGCCATCGGCTCCGATAGCCGCGTGTGGCTGCGTTTTCGGCGTCAGAATCGCGGCGTGGCCGGCACCCGGCGGGTGACGAAGTACTGGGTCGAGGACATCAGCTATCTGACCGACGGGGGCTGGAGCAAGCCGGTTACGTTGGCCGGCAGCACGGGCCGCACGAGCGTGTTCAGCCGCATCCTGCCGTTGGCCGATGGCGGTCTGGCGATCGCCTATTCGAGCGATCAGCGCAATGCCGCCAACTACCATCAGCCGATTCACGACCAGGTGCTGGTAGCGTCGCTGGCCAAGCCCGACGAGCGGCCGGCAACGCCCGATTTGGAACCTTACGTAGCACCGCAACCGCCGCCGAACAGCCAGCCTTGGGACGCCGAGACCGAGCAGGCCGAGGTCGCCGCGGTGCGTAAATACCGCACGATCATCAATGGCCAGGAGCATCGGATCGTGCGTGGCGATTTGCACCGGCACTCCGAAATGAGTTGGGATGTGGGGCCGGCAGGCGACGGCTCCTATCTGGACTTTTACCGCTACATGATCGACGTGGCCTCGATGGATTTTGGCGGGCTGACCGATCACCAGGGTGGCGGGCAGTATGCCTACCACTGGTGGCTGACCGAAAAAGCGGCCGATCTGTATTACCTGGCGCCGCGTTTTGTGCCGTTCTACAGCTACGAGCGCAGCGTCAGCTATCCCAACGGCCACCGCAACGTGTTCCATGCCTACCGCGGCGTGCCGGTCTTTGCCTTCCAGATCAAGCTGGACAAGACCGGCGTGTTTCCCGGCGTCGGTACGGGAGATGTGCTGGACGACGATACGAAGCTGCTGTACCAGTATCTGCACAAGAGCGGCGGGCTGGCGATTCCGCACACCTCCGGCACCAGCATGGGCACCGATTGGCGCGACAACGATCCGGAGATCGAGCCGGTCGTCGAAATTTACCAGGGTGCCCGCAACAGCTACGAAGTGGTCGGCGCCCCGCGCGTGCATGACATCAGCACCATGCGTCCCGACCAGGCCCCCGGCGGCTACGAAGCCGCGGGCATGGTCTGGAACGCGCTGGCCAAGGGCTATCGGCTGGGCAATATCTCGTCCAGCGATCACGGCTCGACCCACATGAGCTACGCGCTGGTCTACGTGCCGCAAAACGACCGGCAGACGATCCTCGATTGCATTCGCAAACGCCAGACGTACGGGGCCACCGACAATTTATTGGTCGATGTCCGCGTGGGCGAGCACTTCATGGGGCAGGAGTTTGATAGTGGTTCGCGGCCCACGCTGGTGCTCAAGGCACGGGGCACCGGCACGATCGACCGCGTCGACCTGGTGCGCAACAACCGCTACATTTATGCCACGTCGCCCCGCAAGCGAGAGATCGAACTGAAGTACACCGATATGGAGCCGGCGGCCGGGCTCAACTACTATTATTTCCGCATCCTGCAGGACGACGGCGAAGTAGCTTGGGCCAGCCCCGTGTGGATCAACTACAAGCCCGAGTGAATGGTGTGACCACGCGCGACCAGCGGTCGCGGCTTTATTACGCTAAGGAGTGCATTATGTGGCGAATCAGCACGCTGGGCGTTGTGATGGCCACGGGTCTCGCGATGGTCTGCTATGTGGGCGGACCGCGGCTGCCGGAAGCCGCCGGCCATGAAGGTCCGGACGAGCCGAACAAGCCGCGCTCCGCGGTGACACAACTCGAACATGCGACCCAACTCGACCTCACGCTGGGGATCAAGGACAAGGAGCAAAAACCCTGGGAGGGCAAGCTGACGATTTCCGCGGGGCGGATCGTGAGCGTCAGAATCGTGCTGGCCAGCAACAACTCGACAGTCGACGGCGACAAGTTCGTGGTTCGCGCCAAGCGCCGGCCAGGCGCCGGGCGGCAGGCGAAGCAGAATCCGCCGCGGCGCGTGCCGCTCGACCCGGCAAAGCTGCGGGTCGTGGTCGACGCCCCGGAATCGGCCACGTTGCGGGTCGAGACCTCGCGCGGCGATTTTTCGTTCCGCCTGGCCGATCTCGAAACCGATTCGCCCAAAACGTTTCTCGACGGCCACGCGTCGGTCGTGCGCCAGGCGGCCGCCACGCGGCTCACCGGCCGTGAGACCGAAGATGACTTTCCCAGCATGGTCAAAACCGCCGGCG
>DATCFX010000961.1:0-5944 GCA_036509275.1 Pirellulales bacterium
GGCCACCCTCTGACCCGGCCACGGTCCCTGCCAGGCCGGGTCGCTCAGTAGCGCGTCGCCCAGCAGATAGCGATCGCCCGGCTGCTGCCCGGCCAGCAGTCGCTGTTTGGCTTGCCGGTAGTGCTCTATTGTCCCGTGCCAATCGAGATGGTTCCGCTGGCAATTGGTGACCACCGCCAACTCGGGCATCCGCATGTCACGGCTCAGCCAATCGAGCTGAAAGCTGCTCAATTCGAGCACGACCCAATCCTGCGGCTGCATGGCGGCAAGATCGGACAGCAGACTGCCGCCAAGGTTGCCGCCCAGCCAGCTTCGCACTCCAGCCGCTTGAAAAATATGGTGCAGCATGCACGCGGTCGATGACTTGCCCACTGAACCGGTGACGCCGACAACCCGCGCCGGGCAATTGCTCAGAAACAGTTCGATCTCCGACGTGACGCGCGCACCACACCGGACCGCCAGTTGCACGAGCGGCTCGCCGGGCCTGACCGCCGGATTGACCACCAGCCAGTCGCACGCGCGGAAGGTCTGCTCGTCGTGCCCCCCCAGTTGCCAGTGCTCGATTGCCACGCCGGCCAGCGCCGCGACGGATGCCTGCAATGCCTCGGCCGGCAATTGATCGGTGACCGTGACCCGCGCTCCCTGCTGGGCCAGCCAACGGGCCGCGCCGACCCCGCCGCCATGCCGGCCCAGGCCCATGACCGTCACGCGTTTGCCGGCAACTTCCATGTCGCACACTCGGGGAGCCTGCCCGCTTTCGGCGGCCATTCAATTCCGTTCGGCCAGCATCCGCCGGGCCGAACGCACGTAGGGATTCAATGTCTGGGCATCGTCGGCCTGGCAGACTTTCAAATACGCTTCGAACAACTCCAGCGCCTCGCAGGGATGGCCCGTGCGCAGATAGACCAGGCCCAAATCGCGTTGTTCGTCCGACAGCTCGGGCAGCAACAACGCCAAGCGCGACTGCACGGGCAGCACCTGCTCCCATTGTTCGCGCATGGCATAGGCCGCCTTGAGGTTCCGCAGCACGCGCGCCGCGATTTCCAGATGGCGCGCCGGCCGCAGATCCTCGTCAACGAGCGTGTCGGGCCGCCCCAACCGCCGCTCAATGTGCCGCCGGCAACCCTCGGCCGAGAGCACTTCGCCGTGCTCGAAAGGATCGAGATACAAGGTGCCGTCCACGGAGTGGGCACCCAGCATGAAATGGCCCGGCGTGCTCACGCCGAAAACCTTCAAACCGGCGCCGCCAGCCACGGTCATGTAGACAATCGCCAGCGAAATCGGAATCCCCATGCGGCGCTCGAGCACGTCGTTCAGATAGCTGTTGCGCGGATCGTAGTAATCGTCCTGGTTTCCGTGAAAGCCGAGATCGACCTGGAGCAATCGGCCCACGGCTGCCAGCCGCGCGGCCAGCGTGGCGTCCGAGCCGAGCCGGTCGAGCACGGACCGCGCACGGACTTGCAAGCGTTCGAGTTCATCGCGCGAGACGGCCGGATCGAGCTGGGGATACGCATCGCCGGCAAACTCGAGCAGCAAGTCGGCCAGGTCGATCTCGCTCTGCCCGGTCCGCAGCCGCTGAAACTGCACGTCGTGCTGAAAGGGCGCTGCCATGTCTGCGCCATCAATCTCGAGATAGGAAATAAGCCTCCGGTGGCAGCCCAGTATTTTAGTGAGTGCAGCCCCGAAAAAGAACCCTTTCGCGGTACACAACTGGCCGCCGTCGCGAGCCGGCGATACGATTACAAGTTGCGGAACAATGCGCGGACGTCGATAGGGAGCAGTGATGGTGCCGAGTCGGGCGATCCAGTTGCGAGGCGTCGAGGTACACAACCTCAAGCGGGTCGACCTCGATCTGCCGCATCGCCGGCTGATCGTGTTTTGCGGGCTCAGCGGCAGCGGCAAGAGCAGCCTGGCCTTCGACACGCTGTATGCCGAGGGGCAGCGGCGCTATATCGAAAGCTTTTCGGCCTACACGCGGCAATTTCTCGAACGGCTGGAAAAACCGGCAGCCGAGCGGATCGACGGCATTCCGCCGGCCATTGCCGTGGCCAGCCGTGGCCCCAGCCGCTCGAGCCGTTCGACCGTCGGCACCGCCACCGAAACCAACGATTATCTGCGACTGCTGTTTGCCAAAATCGGCCGCGTGTTTTGCCAAAGCTGCGGCCGCGAAGTCCGCCGCGACCATCCCCAGAGCGTGGCCGACGATCTGGCCGCCCTGCCGGCCGGGTCGCGCTATCTGCTCACGTTTCCCACGGCCGCCGATGCCGCGCGCGATCCCGAGCAGTTGTCCACTTCGCTACGCGAAGCCGGCTACCAGCGCGTGCTCTGCGGGCAGCGGCTGTTGAGCCTGGATCGCGATTCGCTGGCCGCCGCAATAGCCGACGAGCCGGCCGGACCGGTGTACGTGGTCATCGACCGGCTCACGGCCGGCGGCAGCAGCGACCGCCGCCTGCGCGATTCTCTGGAAACCGCATTTGAGCAGGGAGCCGGTCGGGCATTTGTGTTCGTCGAGGCCGGCTTGCCTCAGCCGTGGCACGAGCGCGGAATCGCACAGCCGATCGACGGCCAGCCTTGGCGGCGCGTCGGCTTTAGCAACCGGCTGAACTGCGAGGATTGCCAGCGCGAATACTCCACGCCCGAGCCCCGGCTGTACAGCTTCAACAGTCCGTTGGGCGCGTGCCCCCAGTGCGAAGGCTTTGGCAACGTGATCGACATCGACCTGGACCTGGTCGTGCCCGATCCAAGGAAGACGCTTGCCGAGGGGGCCATCGCACCCTGGAACACGCCGGCATATCGGCACGAACTCGAAGAGTTGCTGGCACTGGCGCCGGATTACAACCTGCCGGTCGGCGTGCCATTTTCCGAACTGACGGACCCTCAGCGGGCGTTGATCGTGGAAGGCGTGCCGCAGCGTAAGTTCGGCGGGATGAAGGGCTTCTTCGCCTGGCTGGAGCGCAAGAAATACAAGATGCACCTCCGCGTGTTTCTCAGCCGCTGGCGCAGCTACAGCACCTGCCCCGTGTGCCAAGGGACCCGCTTGAAAAGCGAGTCGCTGGCCACGCGCATGGGTGAATTGAATATCGCCGAGGTCTGCCGACTGAAGATTTCGGATGCCTTGCGGTTCTTTCGCGAATTGCAACTCGACGCGGCCGAGCGGGCCATCGGCGGCTCGATGCTCGAGCAGGTGCAGGCCCGATTGCGTTATCTGGAAGCGGTGGGCCTGGGCTATCTGATGCTCGAGCGGACGCTGCGCACGCTCAGCGGGGGCGAGGCCCAGCGCGTGGCCCTGACCGGTGCCTTGGGCTCGAGCCTGGTGAACATGCTGTATGTGCTCGACGAGCCCACCGCCGGGCTGCACCCGCAGGACACCGATCGGCTGATCCACGCCATTGCCGGCCTGCGCGATCGCGGCAACACGGTGGTGGTGGTCGAGCACGAAGAAGCCATGATCCGGGCGGCCGACCAGGTGGTCGAAATCGGGCCCGGCGCCGGCCAGCGCGGCGGTCGCGTGGTGTTTCAAGGTACGCCGGCCGAACTGATCGCCGGCGACAGCCTCACTGGCGACTATCTGGCCGGGCGCCGCGGCGCGCGGCTGCCGGGCAAGCGCCGGCCGCCCAGTCACGGCTGGATTCGCCTGGCCGGAGCGCGCGGCAACAACCTCCAGAATCTCTCCGTCGAGTTTCCGCTGGGCATGCTGTGCGTGGTGACCGGCGTCAGTGGGTCGGGCAAAAGCACGCTGGTGCAGGATACGCTCTATCCGGCCCTCTGCCGCCGGCTGCGCGTCGAGGCGCCCAAGCCGCTGGCCTTCGATGCCGTCTACGGCGACGGGCAATTGCACGAAGTCGTGCTCGTGGACCAGAGCCCCATCGGCCGCTCGCCGCGATCCAATCCGGTGACTTACGTCAAAGCCTTCGACGAAATCCGGGCCGTGTTCGCCCAGACGCTCGAAGCCCGGGCCCAGCATTACACGCCCAGCCATTTCAGCTTCAACGTCGAAGGCGGCCGCTGCACCAAATGCCAGGGCGACGGCTATCTGCAAATCGACATGCAGTTCCTGGCCGACGTCTACATGCGCTGCGACGTATGCCAGGGCCGCCGCTATCGGCGCGAAATCCTCGACATCACCTATCGCAGCCGCAACATCGCCGAAGTGCTGGAAATGACCGTCCGCGAGGCATTTACGTTTTTTCGCGGGCACGCCAAAGTGCAGGTCCGGCTGAAGAAGCTGATCGACGTCGGCCTGGACTACCTGCGATTGGGGCAGCCGGCCAACACCCTCAGCGGCGGCGAATCGCAGCGGTTGAAGCTGGCCGGGTATCTGTCGGCGGCCAAGCGCGGCCACGCGCTCTTTATCCTCGACGAGCCCACCACGGGCCTGCACTTTGCCGACGTCGTGCAGTTGATCGAGTGCTTCGAGGCGCTGCTGGCCATCGGGCATTCGCTCATTGTCGTCGAGCACAATCTGCAGCTCATCAAGTCGGCCGACTACGTGATCGACCTGGGCCCTGGCGCGGCGGAAGATGGCGGCCGCGTCGTCGCCCACGGGTCGCCGGAGATGGTGGCCCGCAACCCGAAATCCGTCACCGGCCGGTATCTGGCAGCCGCGCTGTTGGAACAGCCAGAGAGTCAACCGGCGTGAGGGGAAATGCGGAAGGATGGAAGGGAAATGCGGAAGGATGAATGATGAATGATGAATTGACAGCCGGCGCGGTGGCGAGCGGCAAGCGCGAGCTTGCCGGTAATTTGCCGTCGCTCGACATGTTGCAGGTTTTTTATGGCGATACGAATCCGGCGCTGGCGCGGGTCTATGCGCGGCTGCCTGCGGTGCCGCCCGGCTCGAAGCTGAAACTGTCGGGCACGCTCAGCGGGCCGGTGTGCGAATATAGCCGCACGCTGTCGGCCACGACACGATTTATGGCGCGTGGAACGGCGCCGGCCTTGCTGGCCGAGGCGGTCGTGGCCGATCCGTGCTTCTGGTCGCCCGAGTTGCCGATGTTGTATCGCGTACACGTCGAGTTGAGCGAGGATGGAACGCTGCTGGCCGCCACCGATCGCTGGCTGGGCATCCGGCCGTTGGCAGCATCCGGCCGGCGACTGCTCGATTGCGGCCGCAATCTGGTGCTGCGCGGCTCCGCGCGGCCACGCACCGCGGCGATTGCTTCGCTGGCCGAGTGGCATGCCGCGGATGCGGCGTTGTGGCTGGATGATCCGACCGACGAACTGCTCGCCGAGGCCAGCCGCCTGGGCGTCTGGCTACTGGTCAGTGCTTCGCCGGTCACGCTGGCTCGCGTGGCGCGCTGGCCGGCGGTGGCGATTTGCATCTTGCCGCGCGATGCGGAACTTACCGACCAGCAACATTACAACGCGCGCAACGTCGTGCTCGCGCAATCATTTGGGCCCGACGAGCCGATTCTGCCGCGGCCCTGGTGCCAGTTGGCCGTGTATGATTCGACCAGCGAAGATACGCTGGCCGAGCGTGCCGCCGTCAGCCCGCTGGCGGTGATCGCGTGCCGGCACGATTTGTCGGTGGTGTCAGTGGCCGAGGTGCGCGGCGGCTGCGACCGGTTGCAGCGCAGCCTGGCCGGCCGCGGCGAGTTCGCCGGGTATTTCGTTTAATGGCCAGCAGATTGAATCCGCGATGACCGAATCAAGCGATCTCGACCGCTATAGCCGCCAGGTCCGCTACGCCCATCTGGGCGAAGCGGGCCAGCGCCGCTTGCTCGCCGCGCATGTGCTGATCTGCGGCTGCGGGGCGCTGGGCAGCATGCTGGCTAACACGCTGGCCCGCGCAGGGGTCGGCCGGCTGCGGATTGTCGACCGTGACTTCGTTGAGACAACCAACCTGCAACGTCAGGTCCTGTTCGACGAGCAGGATGCGGCGCGATCGCTTCCCAAGGCCGTGGCCGCGGCTGAGAAGTTGCGATTGATCAATTCACAAGTGGCC
>DATCFX010000962.1:0-1167 GCA_036509275.1 Pirellulales bacterium
ATCAAGCAGTTCGCCCCGCGCGGCGTGAACGTGTGGTGGGAAACGCTGCGCGAGCCGAACTTCGAGCGCACGGTAGGCCTGCTGCATTTTCGCGGCCGGATGATTGTAATGGCCGGCCGCGAGGCCAGGCCCACCTTTCCGGTCGGCCCCTTCTATGTGAAGGACTGTGCGCTGCACGGTTTTGCCATGTTCAACTCCCCACCCGACGAGCAGCGACGCGCTGCCGACGACATCAACACCTGGTTGGCCAGCGGCCAACTGAAGCCCCGCATCGACCGCGTGCTCCCCCTGGCCGAGACCGCAGCCGCCCATCGCCTGCAAGAAGAGGCCACGGTTCAAAAAACCGGCTCCCTATCCGGCAAGATCGTCCTGCGGCCGTAGTTCAAGCAAGTCTGGCGCGCCCTAGGAGGGGGAAGGGATCATTACGGCTACACCGGCTCAGGCCCGTGGCTATTCACTGTTACCACTGGGTCTTGGCCGGGCTCTTCGCGTCTGCTGGCAGCGCTGCCCCTTTTTCTTGGCGGCGGGGTTGCAAGAGCTTGGCGATCAGGCCGGTCCAGCCGGTCTGGTGCGAGGCGCCGAGTCCGCGGCCGGTGTCGCCATGAAAGTATTCGTGAAAGGTGACCAGGTCGCGAAAGTGCGGATCGCTGGCCAGCTTGTCACTGTCGGCGACCATCGGCCGGCGGCCGTCTGTGCCGGGCAAAAAGATCCGCGCCAGCCGGCGCGTGAGCTCGCGGGCCACGGCATCGATCGTGATTTGCTGGCCCGAGCCGGTGGGGCATTCGACCAGGAAATCGTCGCCGTAATAATGATGGAACCGCTGTAGCGACTCGATGATCAGGTAGTTGACCGGAAACCAGATCGGGCCCCGCCAATTGCTGTTGCCGCCGAACATGCCGGTGGTGGATTCGCCCGGCTCGTAATCCACCGTCTGCCGCGTGCCGTTGCACTCGAAGACATACGGGTGCTGCTGATGATACTTCGACAGGGCGCGAACGCCGAAATCGGAGAGAAACTCGCCCGGATCGAGCATCCGCTGCAAAAGCATTTTCATCCGGTGCCCACGCAGTAGCGACAGCAGCCGCCGCTCGCCGCGGCCAGGCTCCGTCCAGCGCGACACCAGGTCGGCCAGGTGCGGCCGATGCTTGAGAAACCATTCCAACCGGC
>DATCFX010000963.1:0-5564 GCA_036509275.1 Pirellulales bacterium
GGTCGGGGCGCTGCTTCGTAATGCCGCCAGTGGGCCAGAAGCTGGTTCCGCGTGATTCCAAACAGCCAGCCGCGAAAGCCGCCGCCGGCGTGCTGGCGGTTGAAGTCGCCGATGCGCGTGGCGACGACCCGAAAAACCTCTTGCACGATATCCGGCGCGTCCTGGCGGTTGATCGCGCCTTCAAATCCCAGTGGAACACCAGGGGCGAGAACATCACCGATAACCGGTTCCAAGCCTGCGGATCGTGAGTCCGCAGTCGCTCGAGCGTGCTTGGAGAAAGCGAATCGCTGCCCGAAGAGGGTTCGCAGGTCATAAGTAGTTTTGCCCCTTAGTTCCAGCGCCAGTATAAGCGGGGCCGTGCTGCTCAGAACAGGAGAAATCGCCGCGAGCCATTTCTGCTTGTGAGAGCGTCTCGATTGTGGGTGGAAAATCGGCGCTTGGTAAGCTGTTGAAGAAGGTTTATCTATTTTCCGCTCACGCGGGGATGAACGATGGGACGGCTTGGCTTTACGCCGGACGACTTGAACGAGGACGAGAGGCGGCTTTATGAGCGTCTGGGGTCGCTGTTTGAAGAGGAACGCCTGCGGATGGCGCGGGGGCTTTCGGCCGGGCCGCTATTCGGCAAAAAAGAATTCGAGCTGCGCGATTAGGTGCATGGCCTGGGAGCCAAAGCCTTGGAAGCGGCCGCCGACGAGCAGCAAAAATAGGGAGGGATACGAGGGAGCTCGCTTAGTCTGTCCGCACTGCTCCCAAGATGCGCGTTTCGTCGAGCGGCGGCCGAAGTGGTGCCAAAGCCTGCTGGGCACCATCCAAGTGGTACGACCCTATTACCATTGTCGTCGTTGCCGGCGAGGCCATATTCCGTGGGATCAGGCGGCCGGGTTGGGTGTGGCCGCGCTCACGCCCGCAGCCAGCGAGGTGGCCAGCATCGCCGGCGTGCGAACCAGCTTCGCGCGGTCGGCGGAGGTCACCTTGCAGAAACGATGTGGATTGCGGCTAAGTGAATCGACCGTCCAGCGCGTGACCGAAGCGGCCGGCCAGCGGCTGTCGGAACTGCAACATCAAAAGGTCAAGCTGGGAGCCGACCGGGTCTGGCCCTGGCAACGCGACGCGTGCGGGAAAAGCTGTGCTTACGCGGGCTTGGACGCCACGGGAGTGCGTCAACAGGGCGAGCACGGTGCAAAGGCCGATGGTCGCATGGGCCTATGTGGCCACTCTCTACAATCCGCGCAGCGCGCATGACCGCCGGCGCCCCGAGCCGCACCAGGTACGGCTTTTAGCCGGTTTTTATGATCTGGACGAGTTGGGCTTGCAGCTGCGTCGCCAAGCCGGACAAGTGGGCTGGGATGAGGCCGAGCAGCAAATCGCGCGCTCCGACGGCGGCAGCGGGTTGGAAAACTTCTTTCGCAAGAACTTCCCGCGCTCCGAGTGCATCATCGATTTCTGGCGCGCCAAAGAATACCTGGTTGAGCTCGGTCAGGCCCTGTGGCCCGAGGATGAGCCTGGTCGTCAGCAACGCGTGGGCGAGTGGTGCCATCGCCTGAAGCACGAACGCGGGCTGAAGATCATTCGCCTGCTGGAACAACTCGATGTGGCGACATTGCCGGCCTCAGCGTCAGCGGCGCTGAACGACTGCCTGCCATATTTCAGGAATCATCAGCATCGCATGGATTACCCGCGCTACGTGGCTAATGGCTGGCAGATTGGATCGGGCCCAGTCGAGAGCGTCTGCAAGACGGTGGTGGCCAACCGCCTGAGAGGCAGCGGCATGCGCTGGGGCGAGGAGGGCTCGGACGCCATCTGCCACCTGCGCGCGTTGTACCTCAGCGAGCCCGACCAATGGGAATCATTTTGGCAGGATCATCCAAATTAGCCACAATCTTGATGCTCACACGTTTCTGCTTGCGAGTCGCCGCGGTTGCATCCGCCGACGACTAAAAGCACAGCCATCCAATTGGACGCGCCGCCGGCAACGATTTATGCTGTGGGCGATTTGCCAGTTCCATTGACCTCGGTTCCACCGCTACTGTCGTTATCTTGATCATGGGGGCGCGAGCAAACAAATTTATGACGATGGACACGACCGACCTCTACCAAAGGGCCCTGTCGGAACTCACTACAGGGCATCCTGACGTGGCTGAAAAATGCCTCGTGCGACGATTGCATGGTGTGCCGGATGATCGACATGCCCTGCTCATACTGGGCCACGCGCTGCGCCAGCAGGGGCGGCCGGCCGAAGCTGTCGCGATCTACCAGCGATTGCTGCAAATCGAACCCGCGCACGGCGACGGGTTGTACCACCTGGCAAATACGCTCAAGGAGTTGGGCCAAGGCGAGTCAGCCATGCAAGTGCTTCGCCAACTGCTGGAGCACCACCCAAACCATGCCGAGGGCCTGACGACGTTGGGTGCCATGTTCGCCGAGCACGGCCAACTCGACTCCGCGCTACCGCTGCTCGAGCGGGCCGTGGCGATAGATCCTGGACTTGCGCAGGCCCGACATAACTTCGGCGTGGTGCTGGGGTTGTGCCATCGTTTGGCCGAAGCCCGCTTGCAGCTTGAAGCCGCGCTGCGATTGCGGCCGGACTATGCCGATGCCTGCTACAATCTCGCAACGATCCTGGGCATGCTGCATTTGCCCGACGAGGCCGCCCGATTTTATCGCCGCGCTCTGGAAATCCGCCCGGATCACGTGTCCGCAATCACCAACCTGGCCCTCCTGCTTCAAAAGCAGGAGCAGTTATCCGAGGCGATTGCCTTATTTCGAAAGGCCATCGGACTTCGCCCGAGTTCGCCCGAAGCCTACAACAATCTAGGCCTGGCGTTGCAGGATGACGGGCAGTCGGGCCCCGCGGCGGTGATGCTGCGCCACGCCCTGCGGCTCAAACCAAAGTATGTCGAGGCCCTGAATAATCTCGGGAAAACGCTGTTCGATTCGGGGCGTTTTAGACAAGCCGAGGCGTGCTTTTCTGAGGCGTTAGACGAGCAGCCTCAAAAGGCCGAGCTGCACGCGAATCTAGGCGCGCTGTTGCAGGCGGCCGGGCGCTGTGACGAGGCCCTGGCATGTTTCGAAGTAGCATTGCTGCTCGATTCGGGTAGCGAATACGCACGCTACAACCGCGGCACCACGCTCCTGTCCGCCGGCCGCTGGATCGAGGGTTGGCCAGACTATGAATCTCGCTGGGCGGTGCGGGGCCAAACGCCGCGCGCACACTGTCGGCCCCCGTGGAATGGCACCGCATTGAGCGGGAAAACCATTCTGATTTGGGCCGAACAAGGCCTAGGCGACATGATCCAGTTTGTGCGCTACGCGCCGGCCCTCAAGGCGCAGGGCGCGCGCGTGGTGGTCGAGTGCCCGCCGCACGTCGTTCCACTGTTTCGCAGCGCCCCGGGAATCGACCAGATCGTCACCGAGGGCGATCGCATCCCTGCTTATGACGTGCATTGCCCGCTGCTCAGTTTGCCCGGCCAATTGAGAACGACCATCGAAACGGTTCCGGCCGACATTCCTTATCTGCGCGCGCCCAGCGAACACATCGAGCGCTGGCGCCATGCGCTCGGAGAGGACTCACGGTTTCGGGTGGGCGTTGCCTGGCGCGGAAGTCCGAGCCACGCGCACGACCATTGGCGGAGCGTATCGCTCGAAAGCTTCGCCCCACTGGCGGCCGTGACCGAGGTCGCCCTTGTCAGTTTGCAAAAAGGCCCCGGCCACGAAGAAGTGACCCAGTTCAACGGCCACTTGTCAGTCCGGCATATCGCCGAAGACGGCCCTCTAGATGAGGCCGAGTCACTGTTGAGTACCGCCGGGCTGATGTGTTGTCTGGATCTCGTCATTTGCGTCGATACGGCCGTCGCGCATCTTGCCGGCGCGCTCGGCAGGCCCGTGTGGGTGGCACTGCCGGCCGTGCCGGACTGGCGCTGGCTGAAGCGCGGAAATACGACGCCTTGGTATCCCAGCATGCGCCTCTATCGGCAACGCAAGCTGGGAAATTGGAAAGGCGTGTTTGCGCGCATGGCACGCGATCTTCGGCGGCGCAAGCGACGCGCCGCTGTCGCCGAGCGTTAAAAGCTTCTGCCGAGATCGTTACATTACGGCCGAGGATCTCGACCGAAAAATAACTTCCGTTTGTTTTGACCCTTCACCCGGCCTCTCCCGCAAGGGAAGAGCGGCGATGCGAAGTAGTTTTGTGAGAGCGTCTCGATTGCGGGTGGAAAATCGGCGCTTGGTAAGCTGTTGAAGAAGGTTTATCTATTTTCCGCTCACGGAGGGATGAACGATGGGCGGCTTGGCTTTACGCCGGACGACTTGAACGAGGACGAGAGGCGGCTTTATGAGCGTCTGGGGCCGCTGTTTGAAGATGAACGCCTGCGGATGGCGCGGGGGCTTTCGGCCGGGCCCCTGTTCGGCAAAAAAGAATTCGAGCTGCGCGACCAAGTGCATGGCCTGGGAGCCAAAGCCTTGGAAGCGGCCGCCGACGAGCAGCAAAAAAAGGGAGGGATACGAGGGAGCTAGCCCAACTTCCGCAGAATCGGTGAGTTTTTCGGGGTTTCGCGGCAATTTTTTGCGGTAAGTCGTTTGGCGGTGGGGGAAGCGGCCGCCATAAGCCGATGTAGTGCCAACCTGCTGTCTTGAGTTTGAGCGCGGGGGCGCGATGATCATGTCTGTCCACGGAGGGCCGGCATGTATCTGCGGCATACGACGATCCGAAAGAACGGCAAGACGCACACCTACTGGCGCTTGGCACGGTCGGTCCCTATCGGCCGCAAGGTGCGGCAAGAGACTGTGGCACAGTTGGGCGAGCTGGACGAACGCGGGCGGATCGGCGCCCGACACTTGGCCGATTCGCTGGTTGGCACCCAGCGCACGCCGGAGTTGTTCGCCGAGGAGGTTCCCTCGGCGCCACTGCCGGTCGACCTGAGAAGATTGCAGTTGGATCGCGGCCGGCGTTTTGGCGACGTGTGGCTGGCCTGACGGTTGTGGCAGGCGGTGGGCCTGGACCAGTTTTTGGAAGTGCGGCTGGATTGTTCCAGGTCGACGTTGGGCGTGGCCCGTCGGGCAGCGCGCAACTGAGTTGGTCGAAGAAGACGTCGGCCCTGGAATCGGCTCGGCAACGCGACGGTTGCTACCTAGTGCGCAGCAACGTCGCCGATTGGACGCCCGAAGAGCTGTGGAAGGCGTACATGCAACTCACCGATGCCCAAACCGGACAGCAGGCCAGAATTGACCGGCGGCGGCTTGGCGACCACTGTCGTTGGAAGAGCCGTACGCTTGAGGGCCCACTCGACTTCCTCGTCGGGCTTATTGTGCGGCCGAACTTTGATTCGAATGACGGTACCAATTGGACCGCGAATGATGGCCACAATCGACGGTAAATCCTTGCCTTTGACCCCCGACCAGTCGCCTTCGGCCTGGGCGATGCTAAGAATCTCATCGCCGACTTGTAGCCGACCGTCTTTGGCCGCGGCACCGGCGGCCACGAGCTGCGTTACGAGGCAATGGCCGTCTTTTACTTCCAAACCGGCTCCGATCCCGGCCAGCACGGGAGCTGGCGGAGTTGTTTCACG
>DATCFX010000964.1:0-1105 GCA_036509275.1 Pirellulales bacterium
TTGAGGCCTTGTTCGACCATTTCGAAAATGCCGGCTTCATTGGTTGAGCCGAAGCGGTTCTTAACGGCCCTTAGCAGCTTAAAGCCACCGTAGCGGTCACCTTCCAGCTGCAAAACCACGTCCACGACGTGTTCGAGAACTTTCGGCCCGGCGATCGAACCTTCTTTGGTGACATGCCCGACTAAGATGATCGCCGTATCGCTGCGCTTGGCGGCCGCGGTGAGCAGGTTCGTGCTATTCGTAATCTGCGACACGGTGCCGGCAGCGGACGCGATGTCGTTGCAGCTGATAGTCTGGATGGAGTCTACGATAATCAATTTATAGGTACCGCCAGCGATGGTAGCCGCGATGTCATCGGCCGAACTGCTGGTAGCCAACTGCAGCTCGGGACGCAAAGTGCCAAGGCGCTCGGCACGCAGTCCGATCTGGTGAGCCGACTCCTCACCGCTGATGTATAAGACGGGCTGCGTACCAGCTACGGCGTAAGCCAGCTGCAGCAGCAACGTGCTCTTACCGATGCCCGGCTGACCGGCTATCAGGTTGACGCTGCCGGCTACGATACCGCCGCCGAACACGTCGTCGATTTCCGGTATACCGGTACCCAGACGCTTACGGTCGGCCGCTATCGACTTATCGACCGATTGCGCGGGCAATACCTTGCCGCCGGCCAGGCTGCCGGCTGCCGCGGCCGGTGCCAACTGTTCCTGCAGCGTGTTCCACTCGCCGCATTGCGGGCACCGCCCGCTATAGCTGCTGGCGATAGCGCCGCAATTATTGCACACATAACGGGTAGCGGTCTTTTTAGGCACGTTTCCTCCTCTTACTTCCAGTGTATCACCCTGGGAATTAACTTATCCTTATCTACTGGCTGATCGGGGCGGCCGTGGTACTGAGATCGTTGGCCAATTGGTCTTCCTCGAACGCCACGGCGTTGCGGGCCGCAACTATCTGGTTATACTGGTCGACCAGGTTCTTGACGGTCTGAACCTCGACGTTATAGGCGTCGACCAAGGCGTTGTAAGCCGGCACGCCGGCGTTATACCCCGCGATGTCGCCGCTGTTCCTGGTGGCGACCAGCTGACTATGCTGGTCATTGACCGCGTTC
>DATCFX010000965.1:0-1901 GCA_036509275.1 Pirellulales bacterium
ACCGAAGGCGAGGCCGCGGCTCGGGCCCGCTTCATGATCGGCGAAATCCAGTTCGAGAAGAAAAACCACCAGGCAGCGCTGAAAAACTTTTTCGAGGTGGCTTACGGCTACGCGTTTCCCCAGTGGCAGGCGGCGGCCCAATACGAGGCGGGGCGCTGTTTCGAAGTGCTGGGCAAGCCGGACCAGGCGCGGCAATCGTATCAAGAGGTCGTCGACAAGTATCCCGGCAGTTCGCAGGCCGGCCTGGCCCGCGAGCGGCTGAAAGCCCTGGGCGGTAAGAACCAGCCGGAAAACTAGCTGCGACGCATCGGAAAGAAAAACAATTGAACAGAAGCTCGCGAGGAGCGCAAAGAAGAAACGAAGAAGACAAGAAGAAGAAAAGCAAAGAAAAGCCGAGCCCAACGGCCAAACTGACGCCGCGCGTGGACGGCTGTTTTTTCCCTTGCGTTCCGCTGTTCAAATCAATTCAGGATCGTCTTTCGAATAGGTTCCGCATGTTTGCATCATGGATTGATTTGACGTTGGCTCGCCTCTGGCGCGCTAGCGCGCTGGCATTGATCGTGGGCCTGGCCGCGACGGCCTGTGCCGCACCGGTCATGGCTCAGGCGAAACCGACCAAAAAGCGCGAAGCGGACCGCAAGCAGGACGCTGCCAAAGCGGCGGCCGATGAGCGGGCGCGAAAACAAGATGCCGACCGCGAATTGAAGCGGCGTCTGGCCGCCGGCCAAACACATCCGGCAGCGGAGCCAGCCGCCGGCCAGACCGCGGCAGCGAAGCAAGAGCCGCGGCCAGCCGCCACCATCGCCCCCAACCTGTTCGATCTGTGGTTCCTCGGCGGACCGCTGATGTACCCGATCACGTTCATTTCGTTTCTCGTGGTGCTGTTTGCCTGCGAGCGGGCCTTGGCCCTGCGCCGCCGCAAGGTGGTGCCGCCGCGCTTCGTGCGAGCGCTGGGCCAATTGGCGGCCAAGCCCGGCGTGCTCGACTTGCGCCAGACGTATGCCTTGTGCCAGCAATCCCGCTCGGCCGCCGCCCACGTACTGCGTGCCGTGTTGATGAAGGCCGGCCGGCCGCTATCCGAACTGGAGCACACGCTCACGGAGACCAGCGAACGCGAGGCGGCCAAGCTCTACAAAAACGTCCGGCCCATCAACCTCGCTACCACCATCGCGCCGCTGCTGGGCCTGCTGGGCACGGTGCAAGGCATGATCGAGTGCTTCTTTATCACGGCCCATCTGCCAGTCGGCGCCGACAAGTCCGAAAACCTGGCCAACGGCATTTATATCGCCCTGGTGACCACCTTTGGCGGCCTGGTCGTGGCGATTCCCGCCAGCGTGATCGCCCATTATTTCGAAGGCCGCATCCAGGCCTTGTTCCGCGATATCGACGAACTGGTGCAGGCGCTGATGCCGCAGTTGGAACGGTTCGAGGGAAAATTGCGGCCGGTGATCGTGGCCGACAAAACCAGCGGCGCCCCGACGCTGATGCTCGAGCGCATCGGCCCGCCCGCGGCTGGCGGCGCCAGCGCCGGCGGTAGTAGTGCGGCCAGCGGCGCGCCGCCCGTGCTGACCCCGCATCGCGCCTAATCGAGCGAGTTTTTCCATCATGGCCGTCAAGATCGACAAAGGCGCGGCGAGCGGGGGCATCAACATGACCCCCATGATCGATTGCGTGTTCCTCCTGCTGATTTTCTTTCTCGTGGCCACCCGGTTCGAAGCGTCCGAACGCGAGCAGAACGTCGTCTTGCCGCAGGCGAGCGAGGCCATGCCGCTGTCGGCCCGACCCAAGGAAGTGATCGTCAACGTCACGCGCGAGGGACAACTGCTGGTGGGCGGCAAGCGGCTGGGGCAGCCCGAGTTGCTGGCCGTGTTCAAACAGGCCTCGGCCAATAATCCCGGCCG
>DATCFX010000966.1:0-3150 GCA_036509275.1 Pirellulales bacterium
GCGCGAAATACGAATTGGATCACGAGCGCTCGGGCGAAGTCGTGCTCGTCTCGTCGGCCAATAGTTGGCAGGCATATTACTGGTGGCTCGACGCTGCCCGCGCCCCGGCCTTTGCTCGCACCGTCGATATTCACCGCAAGCCGGGCTACGATCCGGTCGAGCTGTTTTTCGATCCTGCCACGCGCAGCATCCCGCTGAACGCCACGCTGGTAAAAGGCTCGCACGGCTCACCGGCAACCGGCGAAAACCAGCGCGGCGTGATCTTCAGTTCCGAGCGCGGCGTGCTCACCGGCAGCACCCTGGCCGACACCGACGTGTACGAAATCGTGCTGCGGCAGTTCGGGATTTAGAACCGCCGGTGACGGATTACGAACCTGTCTTGGAATCACCGTTGTCGTGTACGAGACGACTTACACCCTCTTGACGGTCACGGCGCATATCTTACGGCCTCGGAGTCAGCCTCGGAGTCCTTACTCCTGGACGCGCTCGTTCACGTACTGTTGCAAGGTCAGCAGGCCCAACGACGGCACAGGAAGGTTGCGGCCGAGGACGCGTTTGAAATGGGCGACGTGAACCTTGATGCAGCGGAGCGAGCTTTCTTCGATGCTGCCGGCCGGAACGCTCTCGACATAGGCGTCGAGCAACTGGCCCAGCGAGCGGATCGTCGGCACCGTTGGACGAGCGACGGCCTGGCCGTCGGCTAGCAGGAATGTGGCTACGTCGATGTCGTCGGGAACGGCCAAGGTTCAGAGTTCCACGCGGTGGAGGTTGTCATCCGGCCGGGCAACGGCGGCCAGCGCCGTCTACTCCGAGTTGGTCTTCAGCGCGCGGCTGAACCTCTCGCCGACGAAGCGAAAGATGATGCGAAAGCGGTTGCCACGTCGTTCGAGCGAAGCCATGCATCGATTCTCCCCGCAGCCGCGGGAAGAACGAGCGACGCAAAACCAACGCAAGAGCCGCGTTGTCCCCAATTTGTCCCCAGTGGGACATTTTCGCCGGAGTCATGCGTCGCGACCGATCGTCGTAACGCATGACCGCACAAATAGCTGTGCGAAATTCGAGCGGCGAAAAGAGAAGCTGGGGAACTAGGATTTGAACCTAGACTAACTGCTCCAGAGGCAGTCGTGCTACCGTTACACTATTCCCCAAGATCGGACGGCGGTTCAAGGCCGCGGCGAGGTTCGGGCGTCCGGTTGGTGCGCCTCTGGTCACGCTCCGGCGCTCGCCACAGTTGCAACATGCCGTTGATAGCTGCCACGTTAGGGCCAGCGGCCAGACTCGTCAAGGGGAATCGGCCGTTTCCGGCTTCGGTCGCGGCGGAAGTCGTAATAGGCCGAGGAGACCTTGCCGGCGAACTTCGGAATTCGCACGAATTCCGCTACCGGGCTGGGCGCAGGCCGACCGGGCACCCGTCGAGTTGCCAGGCGGGATCGAGATTCACCCCTGCCCTGCGCTGCTACGCGAGTGGCGACGTTCTTCCTCCGCATGGATCCACGGTGGTCGCGGTTACTTCTTGGTCGGCGGGGGGGCGGGCACGGTCAGATAGACCGGGTTCGAGGCATAAAACGTGTTGATCGAAAAGCTGATCGAGACGCTGGCGATGGCGGCGATCGGCAGCCGCTCGACCGGCAACGCGCCGGCGGCCGCTTCGAGCACGATCTTGCCTTCCAGGGTGTTGCCGGTGAGTCGGGTTGTGCTGCCTTTGCCCATCGTCACGCCTGGCGGCAACTGCTCGCCCCACTTGATCGTGAAATAAGTAAACGCGGCGTCCAACCCCACCGGATCGGTAAAGCCCGGGCTGCGCTCGATCTTGACGTTGAGCTCGGCCTTTCCGCCCGGCTTGAGCAGCAGGCTGTCCGGCCGGGCGGTCACGCTCTTGAGATCGAGCGGCCGGGTCACGCCGACGAGTTGCGTGTGGATCGGCCAGCGGCCCTGGCCTCCGCCTTGCGATTGCAGTTCGCAGGCCACTTCGCCGCGGTGGCTGATGGCCAGCCGTGTGCCGACAGCGTCCTGAACCTCCGCGTGGCCGAGCACTTCGGCCAGCGACGCGCCGATCTTGGCATCTTTGGCCGCCGACAGAATGATCGCGGCGTGGTTCATGCCGCTGGGGATCGTGACCGGCGTCGCGCTGACGCCCTGGGGCAGATTGCGGACTTCCAGTCGTACCGGCCCACTGAAGCCGTTGATTCGAGTGACCCGCGCGAACCAGATGGTGCGCATGCCGGGGGCGAGAAAGGCGTAATAGTATTCGCCTTGCAGTTCGAAGTCCGGACCGGTCTCTTCCGCCCGCAGGTTGTAGATCAATTCGGGGCCCGCGCGGCCGTGTAAATCGCGAATCGCCACGCAGTAGCGGCCGTCGCGAGCGGCCTGGAACACCAGCCGCGGATCCTGGCTCGTGGGGCTGTCATCGATTTCCAGCAGTCGGGCGCCGCGGGGATCGTAGAGTTCGACGACCGGATCGATTGGCATGGCATGTTGTTGGGCTTCGATCTCGAATCGATACCAGCGGCCCTTGCGGGCTTCGAACGAAATCCAGTGCCGCGCCCCCGGCTCGCTCAAGCGGCCGTTGATGCCCATCGGCAGTTCGATTGCCAGCGCCTGTTCGCGGGTCGCATGCCGGGGCTCGATCGTACGTTGCGGATAATCGGTCACCAGCAGTGGCACGGGATTGCTCGGGCCTGCGGCCAGCTTGAGGCGGCGGCGCGTCCAGCCGAGCGGTTCGTCAGGCGCCGCCACCAGCGTGGTGGTTCGTGGCCGATCAAGCCCCCAGCCGATGACTTCGGCTTGGGTCGTCGTGCCGCGCTGGATTGCCAGCGGATAGACAGCCTCGACCAGCGGCTGAGCGGAGATTTCGACACAATAGCTATAGCGCGGGTCGCCGGCATAACGCGTGTCGCGCACTTCGAGCACGTATTCGCCGGTCGCGGGCAAGCGGCAATCGACCAGGGCATCGCCGCCGTAGGTGTTGTCGTTTTGCGCGACTACCTGGCCGTGCGAATTGAAGAGCGTGAGGATCGGGTCCATGTGGTAGCCGCCGCGCGAGACCATGTCATGCACGGCCTCGGTCATTCGCTGGGCAAAAATCTGGCAAACCAGGTGCTGACCGGCTTGCCCGCGGATGCGGTAGCAATCCACGTCCTCGGCCCGATC
>DATCFX010000967.1:0-3461 GCA_036509275.1 Pirellulales bacterium
CCGGTCGTCGGAGGCTCCGTTGTCGGCCGCCTTGCCTTTCAGCAGCCAGACGGAAATCACCGGCACAAACGTGCTGGAAAGAA
The DNA here is from genome assembly GCA_036509275.1 of Pirellulales bacterium. Taxonomy (GTDB): domain Bacteria; phylum Planctomycetota; class Planctomycetia; order Pirellulales; family PNKZ01; genus DATATB01. Next base: position 84 of record DATCFX010000967.1, read on the forward strand.
TGTAGGCCGTCGTCACGGCAAAGCCCACGGACAAGGCCAGCGGCACAAACAACGAGCGCACCGGCTCGGCCATGATGAAAGCCGGAATAAACACCGCCAAAATGCACAACAGAATCAACAGCAGCGGCACGGCCACCTCGCCCGAGGCTTTGGCCACCGCGCGGGCCACCGAAGGCGTCTCCTCCATTTGCACGTGGATGTTCTCGATCAACACGGTCGACATATCGACCAGGATGCCGATCGACAAGGCCATGCCGCCCAGCGTCATGATGTTGATCGTGGCTCCCGTGATCCACAGCCCCAGCAGCGAGCCGAGCACCGACAGCGGGATGTTGAAAACCACGACCAGCACGCTGCGCCAATCGCGCAGAAACAGCAAGATCATCAAGCCCGTGAGCACCGCCCCGATCGCACCCTCGGTGACCACGTCGTGAATCGCCGTGCGGACGGTGGGCGATTCGTCGAAGGCTAACGTCACGTCGACGCCCGCCGGCAGCAGATCCTTGAACTTATCGATGGTCTCGTGAATTTCCTTGACCACTTCCAGCGTGGAAGCGGTGTTCTTTTTGATGATCGGCAAATACACCGACTTTTTGCCATTCACCAGAGCATAACCGTAGTTGATATCGGTGGCATCGGAGACGGTGCCGAGATCGCGGAGATACAGGTTCCTGCCCGGTTTGACTGGAATATCACCAAACTGCTGGACGTTGACGATCATGGCGTTCGTGGGCACCAGCGGCATTTGATCGCGCACGTGCAAATTGCCCGCGGGGGCCACGGCATTGCCCTTCGAAATAGCCTCGACTACGTCGTCGGGCGTCAGGTCATAAGCGCGCAACCGGTCCGGGTCGACGCTGACGACGATCGCCCGCACGTTGGAGCCGAACGGCGCCGTGGCGATCGTGCCAGGCACGAACTTCTGGACCAGGGGGCGGACGCGCGTTTCGACCAGGTCGCCCAGTTCGCCCGCCGAGTGCGTCTTGCTCTCGAGCACGAGGTAACCCACCGGCACGCTGCCGGCGTCCATCTGGATCACGAGCGGCGGCAGCACGTTGGGCGGCATCTTGGCCGCGGCCCGGCTGACGGTGCTGACCACCGACGCCATGGCCTTGGCCATGTCCGTGTCGGAAAAGAAGGCCAGCTTGATCGTGGCGATCTGCTGGATGGACTTGCTCTCGATCTCGCGAATGCCGTCGACATACTGCATTTCGAGTTCGAACTGGTTGACGATCAGCCCTTCCATCTGCGAGGGCGACATGCCTCCGTACTGGGTAATGATGTAAATTTGCGGGAGGTTGATCGGCGGGAAGATGTCGATCCGCAACCGCTCGAGCGACAGCAGGCCGCCGCCGATGAGCGCGACCACCAGTATGCAGGTGGTCACGGGATGGCGCATCGCGAAAGCAATGGTCGACATAATCTAAACTTTGCGCTGGTTCGGCCCCGGCAACAATCCCCCTGGTTGGCCTACGATGCCGACGATTGTACCCCGCTCGGACGCGTGGCGTAGGTTGGCTCGGCGTGTCTGCAAAAGCAGCACTGGGCGAAGGCCGCCCCGAGCGCTGCAAAAAATATGCCGCTCAAGGCGTAAACCTGGATGTGCCCTCGTTCGGCTCGATCTATAGTTAAGGTACGTGCGCAATTGTTCCGGTATCCATGCGGCTGAAGCGATTGACAATCCCGCTGGCTGCCGCGCCATTGACGCCATTAACGCCACGCAGACCGATCGACCGCCACACGGTTCTCTTTCTCCCGCGAGCAGGACTTTCAGCATGCGCCGGAATGTTGCCGTGGCGAGTATCGTGACTTTCGCGCTGGCAGTCGTCGCATATCTGGCGATCGTGCATGGGCAAGCAACCGAGGCCAAACGAACGGGGACCAACGCCAATGCCCCGCTCATCGGCCGGCCGAAGGTCAAAGTCCAGCGGCCGACTCCCGGCGGCCTCGAGCGCGTCAGCACCCAGCCAGGCTCGGTCCAGGCTTTTGAAGCGGCGAACCTCTATGCCAAAGTCTCCGGCTATTTGAAAGAACAGTCGGTCGACATCGGCGACCGCGTCAAGCAGGGGCAACTGTTGGCGGAAATCGACGTGCCCGAACTGGTCAAGGAAGTCCAGCGGCGGGCGGCCGAGCTCAAAGACACCGAGGCGCAAGTGGCGCAGATGAAATCTCGCGTGGCCACCGCGCAGGCCGGCACGGAAGTGGCCCAGGCCAATATAGGCCAAGCCGAGGCCGACTTATTGCGGACGCAATCGGCTCAAGCCTTCGCCGAAAAACAATACAACCGAGTCAAATCGCTGTTCGCGCTGAAATCGGTTGACGAGGAATTGGTCGACGAGAAGTTCGACAAACTGGGGGCGGCCCGTTCCGCCGAGAAGACTTCCGAGGCCGCAGTGCTCTCGGCCAAGGCCCAGTTGACTTCGGCCCAAGCCAAGATCGACCAGGCCAAAGCCGACCTGGATGAAGCGGGCGCGAAGGTCGACGTCAGCCGCGCCGACCTGCAACGCTCGCAGGTCCTGCTCGATTACACGAAGATTCGGTCACCGTACGACGGCGTAGTCACGCTGCGTAAATTCCATCGCGGCGACTTCATTCTGGCCGCCGATCAGGGCGGCGTCGAGCCGCTGCTGCGCGTGGCCAAGACCGACGTGGTGCGGGTCGTCGTGCAAGTGCCCGATGACGACGTGCCCGCCACGCATCCCGGCGAAAAGGCGGTGGTGCAGATCGACGCCTTGCCGGGCCGCACGTTCACCGGCCGCGTTTCGCGCATGGCCGACACCGAAGATACCGCGACGCGCACCATGCGGACCGAAATCGATCTGCCCAATCCCGACGGCCTGCTGCGCGAAGGCATGTACGGCCGCGTCACGATCGTGCTCCACGAGAAACCGCCGGGCGCCTTCACCCTGCCGTCGCCCAGCATCCAGGATGAGCAAGCCGGGCACGCCTGGGTCTACGTCGTCCGCGGCGGCAAGCTGCACCGCACGCCGATCACCATTGGTGAAGACAACGGCGCCCTGACGGAAGTCACCAGCGGCCTTTCGAAAGACGACCAGGTCGTCGTCAGCTTCAACGGGCCCATGGGCGAGGGCGTCGCGGCGGATGTCGTCCAGGATTGATCGCGGGCCAGCCGTCCGATGGCATCGGGAATTAACCTCGCATGAATGGCCTGATCCGCGCCTCGCTGAATAATCCCTACGCCGTCACGGTGATGGTGCTCACGCTGCTGGTGCTGGGCGCGCTCAGCCTGGTGCAGATTCCCATCGACATCCTGCCGGTCTTCCGCGCGCCGGCCGTGCAAGTGCTGACGTTCTACAGCGGCATGCCGGCCAGCAGCATCGAAAAAGACATCACCAACCGCATGGAGCGCTGGACGGG
>DATCFX010000968.1:0-2445 GCA_036509275.1 Pirellulales bacterium
GCATCTCAGTTACACCTTGATGTTGAGTTTGAAAGAAAATGCCGAACGAGTTACTTGGCCGCCGTGACGCTGGGGAGAATAATCTTCAGATCGTCGTGCGGGCGAGGAATGACCTGCACGCTGACGACTTCGCCAATGCGGCCGCCTGCGGCAGCTCCGGCATCGGTGGCCGCCTTGACCGCCGCCACGTCGCCGGTGACAAACGCGGTAACCAGGCCGCTGCCGACCTTGTCCCAGCCGAGGAACTCGACGTTCGCGGCCTTCATCATTGCATCGCTGGCTTCGACCAGGGCCACAAAGCCCTTGGTCTCGATCATGCCCAGCGCTTCCATTGCCTTGGATTTCGCCATGGACTGCATCTCCGGGAAAAAAGAACGGAACAACTAGAAAAATCAGTCTGCTACGCTTTGATCAGTTCAACCTTTGTGGCGTGATCCAAGTCGGCGGCGTTGCCTTCGTCGGTATCCAGATGCACTTCCAGCTTGCTGGTGGCATCGGCCCGCACGAGCAAGCCTTCGAAGATCATGCTGCACGAACTGGTCACGCGGAGGTTCATCCGGTCGCCGTTTTTCACGCCGTAAAACGCGGCGTGATCGTGGCGCATGTGGACGTGCCGCTCGGCGCGGATCACGCCCTGCTTTAGCTCGACCACGCCGGCCGGACCCACCAACACGCAGCCGGGCGTGCCCGCAATGTCGCCGCTGGCCCGCACCGGCAGATCAATGCCCAGGCTGATGCCGTCGGTAAACGCCAATTCCACCTGGCTGTAGGGCCGCGTCGGTCCCAGCACGCGCACGGTGGGCAGCATCCGCCGCTTGGGCCCTACGACCATCACCGTTTCTTCGGCCGCAAAAAATCCGTCCTGGAACAGCGGCTTCATCTGCGTGAGCTTGCGGCCGGGACCAAACAGGATCTCGACGTGCTCGTCGGTCAGATGGCAGTGCCGGGCCGAAACGCTGACGACCAGTTCCGGCGCCCCGCTGCTCGCGGCTTTGGCCGGCGCACCATTCTTCGTGACCAGCTCGCGCACGATCCGCTCGACTGTCACGCGATCCAGGCCCGGCCGCTCTAACTTCGCAGTGCTCATTTCACAGGCTCCTGGAGATCGCGGGCAGCCGCCTGCGGTTCGTCGGCAATCAGCAGTTTGACTTTCGAGGCCTCGATCTTCCGCCGCCAGGCGGTCGAGATGCCGCCGTCGACGACCAGGTAGTCGATCGCGTCCAGGGGGCAGAGGTGGGCCAGGCTCTGAATGCCGAACTTCGTGCTGTCGGCCAGCACAATCACTTCGTCGGCCGCGCTTAACATGGCTCGTTCCGTTTCGACCAGCAGCACGTTGCTGTTGTAAAAACCCCGTTCGTTGATGCCAGCCACGCTCAGCAGCGTCCGCCGCACGCTCAGGTGGGCCAGCATCTCGTTGGCATATGGCCCCAGCGATACGCCGGTGCGCGGATAGATGTATCCGCCGATCAACACCAGATCCGCACTGGTATTGGCGGCAAACAGGTTGGCCACCGGCAGCGAATTGGTCACAATCTGCAGCGGTCGGCCGACCAGCAGCCGAGCCACTTCGTACGTCGTCGTGCCCCCGTCCAGCAGCAGCGTGTCGCCGTCGGCCACCAGTTCGGCGGCCCGCTGGGCGATGGCTCGTTTCTTGTCCCATTGGGCCGGCTGGCGTTCGTCGAAATGCGGCAGCTTGGGTGAGCTGCCGGCATAGAACACGCCGCCATGCGTCCGCTTGGCTGCGCCGGCTTCTTCTAAAACTTCCAGATCGCGTCGGACGGTCGACTCCGAAACTTGAAGCTGTCCGGCAAGTTCTGGCAAAGCCGCAAAGCCTTGTTGCCGCACGAGTTCCAAGAGACGAGTTCGACGCTCCTCCGCCAGCATGGGGATCACCGATGCACTGAATATTCCAATCAGCCTGCTATCATGCGCGAACACTTGAATGAAATCAATCAGATTCTCTCAAGTTCACGCACAGTCACGCTCATTGTAGGGTCTATACAGACGAAACGACGCGGATTGAACAGAAGATCGCGAAGGACGCGAAGACGAAGAACCTCTTCCTTCTTTCCCTTTCTTCGCGCCCTTTGCGATCTTCTGTTCAATCCGTTTCCGGGGGTCTCCCATCTGTCGGAGTGTCGGGTAAAACACAGTCCCTTATGGCCACCGTGAAGAACCTGCGTCTGGAGCTGCGACACCGCCCGGAGATCGTCGCGCCGGCGGAGATCGGGCTGCGGCACTTTGCCGGCCCGGACGATATTGGGCCGTGGCTGGCGATTCGCAATCGGGCCTTTGCCCGCGAAAAGCTGGGCGTCGGGCAGTGGGACGCCGGCGATTTCCAGCGCGAGTTTTTGGCGAAGCCGTGGTGGTCGGCCCAGCGGATGTGGCTGGCCCAATCGCGGCTGGCGGGCGATGACTGGCCGGTGGTGGGCACCGTAACCTGGG
>DATCFX010000969.1:0-2766 GCA_036509275.1 Pirellulales bacterium
GAGCGCAAGGCCGGCTGGGACACACACGGCCTGCCGGTGGAAGTCGAGGTCTGCAAAGAGCTGGGCATCCACTCCAAGGCAGAGATCGAGGCCTACGGCGTCGAGCCGTTCATCCACAAGTGCCAGCAGAGCGTGTGGCGCTATATGCGTGAGTGGGAAAAACTCACCGAGCGCATCGGCTTCTGGATCCGGCTGGACGAAGCCTATGTCACCTATCATCAGAGCTACGTCGAAAGCGTCTGGTGGGCCCTCAAGAACCTGTTCGACCGCGGGCTGCTCTACCAGGGCCATAAGATCGTCTGGTGGTGGGCCCAAGGCGGCACCGCGCTCAGCGCCGGCGAAGTCGGTCAGGGCTATCGCGAAGTGGCTGATCCCAGCGTCTATGTCCGATTCCCACTCGTCGATCGGCCCGACACGTCGCTATTGGTCTGGACCACCACGCCCTGGACGCTGCCGAGCAACCAGTTTGCCGCAGTGCATCCCACACTAGACTACGCGCTGGTGACCGACGAGCAGTCGGGGCAGAAATTGATTGTGGCCAGTGCCTTGCTCGACTCGCTACGGGGCAAGTCCGGCCTGGAGCTGGCGGTTCAAGAAACGTTTAAGGGCGCAGAACTGGTTGGACTCCGCTACCAGCCGCCGTTTGATTATTACCACAAAACGTTCGGCGATCGCCAGGGCCGGCTCAAAGTGGGCGGCCGGCAGCATCTCGCCTGGCGCGTGGTGCCGGCCGAGTTTGTCACAGTCGACAGCGGCACGGGCGTGGTACACCAAGCGCCGGCTTTCGGCGAAGTGGATTTCGACGTCTTGCAGGCCGAAATGGGCCGCTTCGAACCCGGCGAAGGACCCGAGTTGATCTGCGCCGTCGAGCCCGACGGCCGCTTTACCGACGAAGCGCCCGACTACACCGGCCGCTGGGTCAAAGAGGCCGACAAGGACATCACGCGCGAGCTGCGCCGTCGCGGCCTGCTCTTTCACCTGGAGCAATACTTGCACGAGTACCCGTTCTGCTGGCGGGCTGAGCAGGATCCGCTGATCCAGTATCCGCGCCAGAGCTGGTTCATCCGCACCACGCAGTTCAAAGAGCAAATGCTCGACAACAACAGCCGCATCAACTGGCTGCCCGAGCACATTCGCGATGGCCGCTTTGGCAATTTTCTCGAATCCAACGTCGACTGGGCCCTCAGTCGCGAACGCTATTGGGGCACGCCGCTGCCGATCTGGGTGTGCGAAGCCACTGGCCACATGGAAGCGATCGCCAGCTACGACGAGCTGCTGGCCAAGCCCGGCATCGCGGGCACCGAGGCCTGGGAGGCCGCCAAAGCCGCGCACGCCGATATCTCCGAGCACTTGAAAGTCCACAAGCCGTACATCGACGCCATCACCTACGACTCGCCCCAGGCGCCTGGCAAACGCATGCGCCGCGTGAGCGACGTGATCGACTGCTGGTTCGACTCGGGCGCCATGCCGTTTGCCCAATGGGGCTGGCCGCACGCCGGAGGCGAGCAGTTCGCGAGCCACTTTCCGGCCGATTTTATTAGCGAGGCCCTCGATCAGACGCGCGGCTGGTTCTACAGCCAATTGGCGATCAGTACGCTGCTATTCTCGCCGTGCGACAACCCGCTGCCGCCCGCGGCGCCGCAGCCGGAGTATCCGCATCCGTTTCGCAATTGCATCGTGCTGGGGCTGATGCTCGGCGAAGACGGCCAGAAAATGTCCAAGCAGAAGCGGAACTACCGCGAGCCGGGCGAAATCTTCGACAAGTACGGGGCCGACGCCCTGCGCTGGTATTTCTTCGCCAATCAACCGCCGTGGACCTCGATCCGCTATAGCGAGCAGGCGATCAAGGACAGCATTCCCGAGTTCCTGCTGCGGCTCTGGAACGTCTACAGCTTCTTCGTGATTTACGCCAACATCGACGGCTTCGATCCCGGCTCGTCGCTGACCGGCGATTGCGGCTCGCTCGACGCCGGCGTGCTGAGCCAGGCGGCCGCGAACCGGCCGGTGCGCGAGCGCGGCGAACTCGACCGCTGGATTCTCGGCGAGCTCAACCGCACGGCCGCGGCCATTGCTCGGCGGATGGATGAATACGACAACTTCGCCGCCTGTGCGCAGATCACGGCCCTGGTCGACGCTTTGAGCAATTGGTATCTGCGCCGCAGCCGCGACCGCTTCTGGGCAGGCGAGTGGACCGCCGATAAGCTCGACGCCTACTGGACGCTCTACGAATGCCTGCTCACGACGGCCCGGCTGATTGCCCCGTTCGTGCCGTTTCTGGCCGAGACCCTGTGGCAGAACCTGGCAGTCGCCGGCACCGGCGGCCGTGCCGTGACCAGCGTTCACCTGGCCGAGTTTCCCACGGGTGATCTGGATGCGGTGGACGACGCACTTGACGAGCAAATGGCCCTGGTGCGTGAAATCGTGTCGCTGGGCCGCAACGCCCGCACGGTCGCCAAGATCAAGGTTCGCCAGCCGCTGGAAAAAGTTGAGTTGATTCTCGTCAAGCCCGGGCACGGCGAGTGGATCATGGCCCATGCCGGCTTGATCCGCGAGGAATTGAACGTCAAGCAAGTCGAGCTGGCCGCGCGGGCTGATCAGTACATCACCTACAGCGTGCTACCCGATCTCAAACGCCTGGGTCCGCGGCTGGGCAAGCGACTACCCCAGCTTCGTCAGGCCCTGGGCGCAGCCGATGCCGCCGCACTCTTGGCCCAGTTAGAAACGCACGGCCACGTCGTGCTGGCGGTAGGCAATGAGCCGGTGACG
>DATCFX010000970.1:0-3652 GCA_036509275.1 Pirellulales bacterium
CGCGCCGGCAGCCCGCAAAAACCACCATGACCCGAGCAACACAACAACCAGCGATGCATACAGCCCATACAGGCCCCACAGCCAGGTGCCCAGCACGCCGGCCACCAGCGCGAGCCCGGCTTCGACCACGGCCAGGTGCGATGTTGTCCGGAAATCGCGGCCGGCCCGCAGCACGGTGACGTGAAAACTGACATGCCGCTGGAGCACCACGGCGACTGCCAGAACTGCCAGCCCCGCGCACCAGGCCCGCTCGATCGAGCCGGCGCCAGCCAACGCCAGCCAGCCGGCGATCGCCAGCAGCACGGCGCCGTAGGCGGCGCTAGCGAGCGTGTTGAAGCTGAAGGCCAAATCGAGCCCGCGACGAGCGGCGTGTATCTGCCCGCTGCCTTGCGCCACGCTCCACTGGCGTGCTGCGCCCTTGCTGATGCCCAGGTTTGCGTAGTTGCTGTAGCCGAGAAAAAGTTTGAGCCCTTGCCACACGCCCATCTGAGCCGGATCGATCAATCGCCGTACGAGCAGGCTGCCGGCCAACGCCAAGACATGACACGCCAGCGTCGACGTGCCGACGCGCAGGCAGTCGGGCATCAGCCCGGCGACGACCTTGCGCGCGGCCGCCGCGTGAGTCGCCGCTGCATCCGCCGGACCATTGGCCAGCTCGCCGGCTGCGGGTTCAGCCGGGCCAACGTCATGCACTGCGTCGATGGCTAGGGTTTGTTGCATGCGGGGTGAGCGTTTCAGTAGTTCAACGGCGCAATCATCAATTTTTTCCGTAGCCCCGCCCTTTCAGGGCTGGGTTTGTGGGGAGCGATGAATCCACTCCGCCGATTCGATGCGGCCTTGGCGGCATCGAATCGGGGGAAGATTGCGCTCGGCCGGCTGGATCCCAGCCCTGGAAGGGCTGGGCTACGGAAAAAGCCGGTTGCAGCACGGCATCGGCAATGCGGCAGGCTGCGACGCAGCCGGTGGCGGCGATGATCGATTGAACTTGCGAGAGTGAGGTCTGCCAACGGCCGGCGAAGACGTGGGCGATCAGTTCGTCTAGTTCCGCCCGGCTGCGAGCCGTGCCGACCAGGCCCCAAGCAGCCGGTTCCAGCAGCTCGCGCGAGCCTTGCGGCATGAGCTGAATCACCGGCCAGCCGCCAGCGGCGGCTTCGATACCGGCGCTGCTGGCACAACTCAGCACACAATCAGCACTGCGCAGCACGCCGGCCAGGCTGCCGCGCGCGATGATCTTGATCGCCAGCCGGTCGAACTCCGCGGCGATCGTGCGAATCACCTTTGAGCGCGGGTCGCGCGGGTGCAGCTTGATGAGCAGCTTGGCGCGCGGCCACTCGGCCACGCTGGCCAATGCCCCGCGGATCATGGCCGCGTAGGTGGCGCTGGTCAGATGATAGGTTACGGCATCGGGTCGGCTGTCGGCGGGAGCCAACGTGGCCAGCAGCACGAAGCGCGGAGGTCTCGAGCGAGCGGCCGGCACGGCGCGCGTCGGCAGTTGCACGGCGGCGCCGGTGATGCAAATCCGTTGGCGTGGAACGTTCCACGACTGCAATTGATCGGCCGAGGTTTCGCCCCAGGCGCAAAACCTATCGGCCACCAGCGGCGCAAAGCCGAAGCGGATAAACGGGGCTCCGTGCTGCACGACCGTGGTCGGCACGCCGCGCTGCCGGGCTGCCGCCACTACGGCTCGGTTCAACGGCGTGCCGTCCTGATCCAGCAGCACGTGCAGCGGCCGAACGTGATCCAAATGCCGGCCGACTCGGAGCGCCTCGCCGGCCTGGATCGGCAAAAGCTGGCGAGCCAGCGGCAGCAGCCAGGCCCAGACTGCCGGGGCCAAAAGTTCGAGGTCGGACTGCGGAGCCGCAGCCGCCGGCGGTTCCGGCGTGAAAACCGTTTCCGGCCAAGCGAGAAGCGTTGGATTGCCGCCGTCGCACGCGAGCAGCCCGCCGCCGACGGACCGCCAGCGGAGCCAACTGCGCGGTGCAAAACTCGCGGCCAGCCACCACGGCTGCGTCCCGCGACGCACCAGTTCGCGGCACACCGGCGCCAGCAGCCGGGGATTGCCGCAGAGCACGATCCTTGGCCGGTTGCTCGCCACGGCTGGTTGAAAAACGCGCGCCACCGATTCGGCTGCTCGCCGCCATGCGCGGCCTTGGCGCGCCGAGGCAGGCGGTCCGACGGGTACATGGCCGGCCTGAATTCCATGCGTCAGCAGTTGGAATCCGCGGCGCTGGGCGAGCGATTGGAGCAGGTGCCAATACTCATCGTCGCGGCCGCACTCGTAATACAACCGGCAGGCGTGCGAAGCCGCCGGGTGCTGGCACTGGGAAAAAAACGCGACCACGCGCAGCAATTTGACCAGCAGATAGCGCAGCTTGACCACGTTCAGCCAGGCGAAGCCTCGCGCGGATTCCGCCGGACCCAAGTGCCCGCCGGCGGCGAATTGCTCGGCCAGTTCGGCGGCGCGCTGGTCGATGCCGCCGTGGCGGCCGTCGATTTCGGCATCCAGCGACCAGCGGCCGGCGCCGCGCTCGCCGGGCGGCCAGTGGCCTTCGAGCAGCAGCGACGCTTCGTCGGCCTGCAATCGGCCGCGGCTCAGTTCGAACCGGGCAAAAACCTTCAAGGGACCCGGCTCCCGGCTTGCGTGCGCATGCCTTGTGGTGTCCGGCCCGCTTGCACCAGTTCGAGCAGCTCCGGAAAGTGCAAACAGCAAAAGTCGGCTTCCGCGCCCGGCTCGAAATTGAAGGCCACGGTGGCCATCCCCAGCCGCCGCGCAGCCGCCAACTCGGCCGTGTCGTGCCCCACGAACGCCACCTGGCCGCGGGGCAGTTGCAGGGCAGCCAATGCCGCTTCGAAGCAAGCCGGGTCGGGTTTGGCGCGGCCCAGATCGAACGAACTGACGATCGGGCCGAAATAGTCGCCGATGGCCAGCCGGTGCAGCTCTTGGCGAATCTGCCCGGCCGGGCAATCCGCTTCGCACAGCAGCGCCAGCGGAAATCCAGCGGCGTGCAACTGCCCCAGCGTCGTCAACACGCCGGGCAGTAAGTGGCGGTGGATGGCGAGGTCTCGACGGCGGGCGTGACCGGCGGCAGTCGCTTCCTCGATCTGTGCCCGCGACAGGCCGCGGGTGGACAGCAGCGACTCGAAAGCCTCGGCGTATTCGCGTCGGCCGCAGTACACGTCGGGCAGATAGTCGCGATCCCAGACGCGAAAGAACTCGGCATAGTTGACCCGCAGGCCCAGCCTGGCAAGCAATCGCACCAGCCAGCGCCGCCAGACCGTGGCGTCGTAGAGCACGTCGCCCAAGTCAAAGACGAATGCCCGTACTTCGCCAAAGCGTGCAGGCACCCGGCGCTCGTGACCCGCATGCCAGCCGCGCACCGCGCGGCGGCTCGAAAGCGTGGTTGCGCCCATGGTCGGAATCCCTTCCCCCGTTGGGACCGCTCATTCGGAAACGCCGCGAACCGGCGCGCTTGGCCAGCCGTAGCCGGGCCGAGTCTAGCAATCCGGCCGAAAGCCGGTCAAGCCAAGAAGCCCGCCGCCGCTAGCTTGCTAGCGTGTTCAATGCGGATGATGCATGGCCCGGTAGCGGAATTCGTAAGAATTCCGAATGTCCGTCGAAAGGTTCGCCGGAAGTCTCACGCTCTTCCGCTAC
>DATCFX010000971.1:0-1546 GCA_036509275.1 Pirellulales bacterium
CGAGGCGAGCAGGAAAAAGCGGATCGTCTCGCCGGGAAAGCGCGCCAGCAACTCACTGAACGGGGCCGCGCCTTTGCTCTTGCCGATCTTGCCGGCTTCTTGCGCGGCCTGGTCGCCGACGCCGATTTCGCGGGTCTGGCGACCGCCGAGCTTGCCAATCTCGCTCGAAGACTGCATCAGCCCGTTGTGCATCCAGTACCTGGCTTGCGGCTTGCCATGGGCCGACTCGCTTTGGGCAATTTCGTTTTCATGGTGCGGAAAGACCAGGTCCAGGCCGCCGCCGTGAATGTCGAACGTCTCGCCCAGCAGCCGGCCGCTCATGGCCGAGCACTCGATGTGCCAGCCGGGCCGACCCGGCCCCCAGGGGCTCTCCCACGACGGCTCACCGGGCTTGGCCTTTTTCCAGAGTGCAAAATCCGCCGTCGAACGCTTGCGCTCGGCCGTGCTGCCGCCGTCGCCTTGCAAGGCCTCGACGCTGCGGTGGCTGAGCTTGCCGTAATCGCTGTCCTTGGCGACTTCGAAGTACACGTCGCCTTCCGACACGTAGGCAAAACCCTGCGTCACCAGCCGCTGGACCAGGGCGATAATGTCCGGAATGTGCGTCGTGGCACGGGGAAAATGATCCACCGTATCCACGCCCATCGCCGCCAGGTTGCGCCTGTAATCAGCCGTCATCTCTGCGGCCAGATCCGGCATCGACATGCCGCGGCGATGGCTTTCGGCGATCAGCTTGTCATCGACGTCGGTGATGTTGATGACCAGCGTCACCTGGTAGCCGCAGTAGGTGAGGTAACGCTTGACGGCGTCGAAAATCACTGGCCCTACCATGTGGCCGATATGGCTGGGCTTGTACACGGTAGGCCCGCAGAGATAGATGCCGACCTTGCCCGGCTCGACGGTCTCGAGCGGTTCTTTCGTTTTGCTGAGCGTGTTGTACACGCGCAGCGAGGCGGCGGGGAGCGGATTGCGGGCAGAGGCAGCAGCCGTATCGGCAGGTTTGGCGGTTAGCATGGTTCCAAAAGGACGACTGCTTCGGCCATGATGGCTTCCTGGCGGCCCACCGGGCCTACCCGTTCGCCGGTCTTGGCCTTCAGGCCGACCCGTTCTAAAGGGATTTCGAGCAGCTCGGCAATCCGCGTGCGGATGGCCAGTTTGTACGCAGACAGTTTGGGTCGCTCGGCAAATACGATCGAATCCACATTCCACACCCGATAGCCGGCCGCGCGGACTTGTGCCAAGGCGATCGTGAGCATCTCGGCCGAGTCGCGACCGCGGTTGGCCTCGTCGGTGTCGGGAAACAACTCGCCGATATCGCCCAAAGCAGCGGCCCCCAGCACGGCGTCGGTCAGGGCGTGCAGCAGCACGTCGGCGTCGCTATGGCCGACCGCGCCGTGTTCGGACGGAACCTCCACGCCACCCAGTCGCAGCGGCCCCCCCGGAGCCAGGCGGTGCGTGTCGTGCCCGATACCTATGCGAGCGGCGAGCGTAGCTCAATTCTCCCGATCTACAGTGCCAATACCGGCGAAAACACAAGCGTGGGATTATA
>DATCFX010000972.1:0-2085 GCA_036509275.1 Pirellulales bacterium
CCCGGCCAGGGGCGCGTTCGGCCGGTGCGGGTTCCACCGGCGGGTGCCGCGCAGCAGCCAATTCGCGGAGCACGGCTGCCTTGCGCCGCCGAACGTGAACCGTCATGGCCTTGCGGGCAGCGGCCGGCCGGCCCGCTTCCAGCGCGTCGAGGATCGCCAGGTGCTCGACAAAAGCCGCTTCGAGGTTCTCTTGACTACCGGTCAAGCGGCAGAACGAGCGCACGAGCCGGCGATACCGCTCGATGTCCCGGGCCAGCCGCCGATTGCCGGACCACTCGGCGATCGTGGCATGAAACTGCAGGTCGAACTCCAGCGCCTGCTCGGCCCAGTCCAGGGCCTGATGCGCCGCTTGAATTTGCCGCGCGCGAGCGCGCAGCGCGGCCAGCGTGGTCCGATCGATGCGCGTGGCGGCCCGCTCGGCGGCGGCGGCTTCCAGGTGCAGCTGCAACTCATAGATTTCGTCGACGTCCCGCGGCGCCAGCCGCACGACGCGCGGCGGACGATTGGCCGCCTGCTCGACCAGCCCGTCGTGCTCCAACCGCTGCAGTGCTTCGGTCACCGGCGTGCGGCTGACCTGCAATTGGGCCGACAGTGCTACGGCACTCAGCTCCGCGCCTGGGGCCAATCGCCCGGTGGCAATGGCCTCCAACAGCGTTTCATAAACCGAATCGGCGAGCGACTGGCGGCGGATGGGGCTGCCCGCGCCAAAGTCTGGTCGTTCACGCATTGCGTGGCTGCTCCGGATCGGTTGACAAGCGGGAATCGTCCGCCTACAGTGCCTGCACGCTCCATGCTGCATGCAGGACGTAACGTAACTCGGCCGACGCGCTGCGACAAGATGTCGGATTGCGAATTCCGCCGAGACTGTTCGCTGGGATCCGGATTGATGATCGTCAGCCGCTGGGAAGGTCACGACGCCGCGCTCACGTATCGCCGCTGGGGCCATGGCGACACGCACGTGGTATTTCTGCACGGGGTGCTGCGCCGCTGGGACACGTTTCTGCCGTTGGTGCTCCCTTTGGCGGCGCATTACACGACGATCGCGGTCGATCTGCGTGGACATGGCGGCTCGTCGCATCCGGCCTGCGGCTACCGCGTGTGCGATTATCTATCCGACGTCGTCGATTGGCTGCGCGACGAAATCCGGCACCCGGTGGTGCTCTATGGCCATTCGCTGGGGGCCTTGGTGGCGGCCGGAGCGGCCGCGCAGCTTCCGCAGCAAGTGCAGTCCGTGATCCTGGAGGACCCGCCGTTTCAGACCCTGGGGCGGCGGATCCGCGAGACTCGCTGGCACAGTTATTTCACGGCGATGGTTCCGCTGGCCGGCTCACGTCAGCCGCTGCCGGAACTGGTCGCGCAGCTAGCCGCCCTCAAGTTCCGCGACCCTGCCGGCGGCGAAACGATGTGTCTCGGCCGGCTGCGCGACGCGGTCGCCTTGCGGTTCATGGCCGATTGCCTGCGCGAAGTCGCGCCGCAGGCGCTCGAGGCGATCGTGGATGGGGGCTGGCTGGCCGGCTATGACGAGCGGCAGACTCTCGCCCGGCTCACGAAGCCCTCGCTGTTGTTGCAAGCCGATCCGGCGGCCGGTGGCATGCTCTCGGATGCCGACGCCGAACTGGCCCACTCGATCGCCGCCGACATGAGCCTGGTCAAACTTGCCGGTGCCGGACATTGGATGCACGGCACGCGAACGCAGGAAGTATTGAACCTCGTCACGGCCTTTCTCGCCACGCTGGGGCCCTCGTAACGCCGCTGGCCGTGCGGTAGGCGCCCGGCGGCGGTAAGGAGCGACCGAAAAATAACTTCTCCGCAGCCCCCCTCTCCCCTTGCGGGAGAGGGCAGGGTGAGGGGTTGAAAAAACCGAAGTTATTTTTCGTTCGATCTTTAAGTCAGGAGCATCGAATGCGAACCGCCGCCGGCTGGCTGCGCGTCGAGCACGGTCAACTAACACTACAGCGCACTTTGCTTGTTTAGGGGGGATGGCAGCGGGGAAGCTTTTCGAGGTTGATGTGGGCCTTTTCGAGATCGGCGTGGCGCGTTTTCGTGTGGCTCTTCCGGGCGCTGGCGTTCCGCGCTTGCCAGTAT
>DATCFX010000973.1:0-2266 GCA_036509275.1 Pirellulales bacterium
GCCGACTTTCGCCGGGAAGTGCAGTTTGCATTGGGCAAGATCGGGCCGGCTTCGGCCGCCGCAACGCCCGAGTTGATCAAGTCGCTTGGCGACCCGGACGAGCGGGTCCGCAACAGCGCCCTGTTTGCGCTCGGCCGGATCGGGCCGGCGGCGGAAGCAGCCGTGCCGGCGCTGGAAAAGATGTCGCATTCCGACGACGCCTTCGAAGCCTTCGGCAGCATCTGGGCCTGGCTGCAAATCGACCGCGGAAACCAGGCATTGGTCAAGCGCGCGGTTCCCATCCTCACAAAATCGTTGACTGCTGACGGCGAATTGCAACGCCTGGGGGCGGCAACCGCCTTGGGCCGCATCGGCCAGGACGCCCGCTCGGCTCTGGGGCCGCTCAAGCAGGCCCAGCACGATCCGAGCGCCGCAGTGCGCGACGCGGCTACCAAGGCCGTTCAAGCGATTGAAGCGACGAAGGGGTAGCGCCGGCATTTGCCGACCAACCACACCAGCGTCCAGCCGAGTTGCTCTGTCGCGCCCGCGGCGGAGTGACACGACCGCGCCGGCTTGGATGAACTAAGTTTCCGAGCCGATCAAGCCGTGATGAGCTGGCTTTCCGCGTGGCATGGCGTAGCCGGGCGCGTTGCCAGGGACTTTCGCAGATAGGCGCGCGCGGAGTCGGCCATGGTGACCAGCGCGGCGCCCATCATGATCGCGTCTTTGATTACCAGCCGGCCGACGCCGCTCAAATAGGGGAAGCCGTGCTGCGCGCCGCCCAAGGCGGGCACCCAGCACTCGGGAGTCGTGACCAGGAACGAGAGCGTCACCAGCGACATGATAAAAACCAGCAGCGAGCCCAACGCCGCCACCTGCGGCAGCCAGGGGTGCAGGCACAGCATGAGGCCGTAGGCGACAATCACCGTGCCGAGTCCGTAGGCAAACACGTACGTTCCGTTGAATTCGTGCCAGGCACGGTTCGCCGCGACAACCTCGCCTTCGCGGTTCTTGTGCTGCTGGTACTCGCCCGCCGGCGCTCGATAGAAAAAGCTCATGAAGGGGCTGTTGGCTACGAAGGGCACGATGCCGTCCGCCTCGTAGGGAAAGGCCTTGAGCCCGCCAATCCAGAGGAGCACGACGATCAGGCCCAGCCGCGTCACGGCGATTCCCAAGCGGTCGGCGCGGGCGGCGAATTGGAAGAGTTTGCGGATGCGGTTCATGGTTCACGTCCTTCGCGAGTGTCCGATTGCCGGTGGGCCGGTCCCACCGCCTGCGTTCAATCGTAGGCGATACCGCTCGGGCGCGAGAATGGACCGAAGACGCTAAGTCATGGACAGATTTTTCCCGCCGCGGATCGCGGTTTCGTACTCTCGAAAGAACGTCGGCGCGCAACCGGCGGACTGCTTGAACAGCCGGCTGAAATACAGTTCGTCCTGGAAGCCGAGTTCCGCGGCAATCTGTTTTACCGGCTTGAGCGTGTGCAGCAGATCCCATTTTGCCTGCCGCAGGACGCGCTCGCGGATCAATTCCGTGAGCGTTTTGCGGAGATGCTTTTTGGTGAGCTTGGCCAGGGCTTTGGGGGTCAGGTGCAGGTGATCCGCATACCAGGCCGGGCGATGCTCATCGCGGAAATGGGCTTCGACGAGCTGCCGCAGCTCGTCGAGCACGACGGGCAGGCGGGCGGCGGTGTTCGCCGTGCCGGCCTGCTGTTCGAGCTTCAGCCGCGTGGCCTTGACAAGGAGAATCTTCAGATAGGCCAGCAGCACTTCCGGATGGGCCAGCCCTTGTTCGCTCAACTCGCGGCGGAGTGCGTCGACCAGGCCGGCCAGCTCGCGCTCATCGGCCGGTCCGAGCACCACCCGCGGAGCCCCGTAGACGTCGTTGAACAGCACGCCGTTGCAGCCGACTTGCTCATGATAGGTTTCGATGCAAAAGAAATTGGCGTGAAACTGGATGCACACGCCACGCAGCGGCCCATCGGGCTGAAAGCGGAAGCACTGGTAAGGGACGAGGAACAGCAGCGAGCCGGCGCCGAAGTCGTAATCGCCGAGGTCTGCCCAGAACGTGCCGCGGCCCGTTTGAACCCAGAACACCGTGAAGTAGTTGGAACGCTGTGGCGCCGCGAGGGCCTCGGCATCGGCAAACGCTTCGACCTTCAACGCCAGGCCGCCAGCGCGTGGATCGTAAAGTTGCAGTGGAGGTTCTGTCATTCGGGACGCCGGCTAGACTCGCGGTTGAATCAGAAAAAGCCTTCCAGGGCCGACACGCACATGCCAGCGTCGCT
>DATCFX010000974.1:0-1461 GCA_036509275.1 Pirellulales bacterium
AAGCCGCATGAGCCAGCCCGCCATCGCCTGGATAGGCGGCGGCCTCGCCTGCATCGGCATGGGCATCGGTGCCGCCTTCATCAACTGGCGTAATCGCCTGACCTATCGCCAGGATCTGGCATCGAAGCGGGCGATCGAGCAGGCCCAGCGCTGGTACGAACGTGAGGCGTCCTGATGACCGCTGCGCCAGCACGGCGGCCTGAGCCGCGACTGTTCCTGGACGCCAGCCTCGTGCCGCTGGAACGGGCACTACGGGCACGCGCAGACGCGCTGGACGAGCGCACCGCCCTGACGCGCAGCCTTCCTGCCAACGTCCGCAGCGTGGAAGCCGAAGCGGGCTACAGGTCCGAATGGCTCGCCGCCGAGTTCCGGGCGCTCGCTGACGAACTGCACCACTGGTGACCTGGTGGCGGTGCCCTAACGAGCCACCGTGCCCGCATGGCGGCCTGGTGCATGACGTCTACGACGACGAGGATCAGGTGCCGCGCTGCTGCACCGAAGGCTGCGGCTGCGGCAAGCGGGCACCTGGCAGGGATGGACCGCTCACCAGGGACGAGTACGCCGATGCCGTGGCAGAACACCGCTGAGACGCGCGCCAGGTCAAACCGGCTCTACGGCGCGGCCTGGCGCCGGGCACGCGACGCGCACATGCGCGCCGCACACGGCCGCTGCGAAATCCGCACCCAGGGCGTCTGCATCGGCGCCGCAACCGAGGTAGACCACATCGACGGCATCGACGCAGACCCGCGGCACCAGCGGCTGCGCGCAGCCTGCAAGCCGTGCCACGCCGGGATCACAGCACAGCAAGGCGGCGGATTCCGCAGCGCCAGCAGCGGCCGCGATCCTGCACCATCGCCGAAAACGCGCTGGTAATGGCCGGGGGAATGTCAGTGTCAGGGGATAAAATAAGTCCATGCCACTGGCCGACCTGGAAAAGCGCCGCGCATATGACCGCGAACGAGGCCGCGAGCGTTATCGGGCCACGCGTGTAGTCGTCACGGCATCCTGTGCCGTCTGCGGCGCGACGCTGCCGCCGCACAACGGACGCGGCCGGAAACGCAAGATCTGCGAACGTCCGGAGTGCCGGCGGAAGTACAAGACGCAGAAGCAGCGCATCTATGGCCGCAGCCAGGAGACGCCGGAACAGGCCGAACGTCGGCGCACGCGGGAACGGGAACGCAGCAAGCAGCGACTCATCAGTAATCCCGATGTCAACTGGGCGTGGAATCTCAAGTACTTCCACGGCACGTATCCCGAGCAGTGGCACGCCATGTTCATGGAGCAACGTGGCTGCTGCTACCTGTGCGAGAACCCACTGCCCGACGACCGTAAGAAGGTCGTCATCGATCATGATCACGCACACTGCCCGGTCGGCAGGTCGTGCGGTGTCTGCCGCCGTGGCCTGGCGTGCAGCAACTGCAACACGCTCATTGGGCTAGCCCAGGAAGACGGCCATCGACT
>DATCFX010000975.1:0-3511 GCA_036509275.1 Pirellulales bacterium
TCGAAGTCCTGCAGTCAGAAATCAAGGCGTGGGCCGACAAAACCAACAACAAACAACGCGGAATCGACTGGCACTTCACCGTCGAAAACGCACGCACCAAACTGAAGAAACTCTACCCAAAAACCAAGGCTTGACAGGGCACTAGCTTCGATTTTCTATTCGCATCCATTTTCTTGCCGCTCTAGGCTTAGCGTTATCGTAGCGCACCGGGACACCGGCACTAATTTCGATCCGACGCAATGGATCAGACTTGGGCAGCCGGCTCCCCAAACCAACGCACGTAGCGACGAGGGGGGGCATGAGCTTCGACTATGTGGAGGTTTACCACCGGATAGTGGACGAATATGCCGCTGGGCGGGAGCCTAACGAATCGATGCGGCGTGTGATCGACGAATGCGCCAGTCGTCGCCCGCATCCCGATTGGGAGTGGTTGCGGCAGCTTCCCTATGGTGATCTCTCGGCGCTCGAAGAGTGGATCGAAAAGCCGTTGCAACTAGATCCGCCAAGCGAGCGGCAGGCGGGGCTTTGGTTCGGGATGTTCAATCCATATGTTGGTGACGAGCCGGTCGCCGACATATACATCAGCGGATCGAAGGAATTCGACCCAGATCCGTTCACCTTCGAATGGGCCTGTGGTCCCGACTGGCGGCCGGATGACCGCTATGCCAACTCCGAAGTGATGGCGATGATTTATCGCATTGCGTACGCAGCAGATGATGGACTAAAGAACGACGCCGAGTACCCGCTCTGTTTGGCGTACGGTGCGCTTGCGATTCGTGCTCTACTCAATGGCCTCGATCCTGCGCTGATCCCTGCGACAATCGTGGGTGCGGGGGTTGCAGTCGGGTTCGATAGTGGTGACGGCATCCTCCTCGGGCGGCTTACTAGCAACGGGCTTGAGCCTTCGTAGAGGCACTTCGGTGCGAAGCAACCCCTCGCCAGCTCATCGTTGCAGACTTACTTGCGGGCACTAATCGGGCACTAATTTCGGGGCAAAGAGGGAAAAAGACCGGCAATCGTGAATACCCGTGGGCAACCGG
Organism: Pirellulales bacterium; assembly: GCA_036509275.1. Taxonomy (GTDB): domain Bacteria; phylum Planctomycetota; class Planctomycetia; order Pirellulales; family PNKZ01; genus DATATB01. The sequence goes on from DATCFX010000975.1 coordinate 1,041, forward strand.
CAAGAGGTTTTGAAAAGTGCCATTTTCGTGGGTTTACACGAGGCTTTTTAGAAAATAAATTCGGCCCCGTAGTGGTATTTGTTCGTAACGGCAAGTAGTCGCAACTTGTCGCCAGCCCCGGCAAAACCGGGGCTTTTTCTTGCGCTGGCATTTCGCCCCGCGACTGCCTGCAACTCGCCGCGTGCGTCTGCTGCGCCGCTTAATCCGCCGCTTCCAAGCCATCCAGAACGAGCGCGCTCGAGATGACCGTCGGTCACTTGCAGGTAATGCTTTCGGGCCACGGCCTCCCTGTTGCCGATCAAGCCGCAGACAACTCCGTCTTGGGACTCGCGCGAGTTTGCGAGACGCAATTGCGCTTGTTTTGGCGGACCGTCGCGAGGATGGGTTGCGCGGTGTGCCGGCAGATGCGATCCAAGAAACGGTCGCCATCGAATGAAACGGGCGGTCCTGCCGCGCGGTCGACTGGGATGCCTTTCGCATCAATCGCCTCCACGGGCGCAGTGTGGGTGCCCAACACGGATCACGATCCTGCCTGGTACTGGCAGAAAATGATCGACAACAAGCCGCTACGAATCGGCGACTACGAGCTGAAGGCATCTAAAGTCGCCTAAATTGGCCCTGGATAGGGACTTGGCTGCCCTTGGGCGTTTTTGGCGAAGTTGCTAAGATGCGCGCGATCGGCCGGGCGCCCGCGCGCGGCGCCGACGGTCTGGTCATGGAGGACCAAAATGCAGGTCTTGGCGCTGATCGAAGGCCCAAACCATGTCTGTTATCGCTACCGGATTGCGCCGTTCGCCGATGCGCTGGACGAACGCGGCTGGCAGCTGAGCGCGCTGCCGCTGGCCTCGCGCACGCTCGAACGCGGCAGCCAGTTGCGGGCCGCGGCCTCGGCCGACGTCGTGATCCTGCAACGCAAGCTCTTGCCGCTCTGGCAGTTGAGGGCCTTGCGCAAGTGGTCGCGCGTGCTCATTTACGATTTTGACGATGCGCTGTTCCATCGCGATAGCTACAGCCGCAAGGGGGCCTCGAGCTGGGCTCGGCTGGCACACTTTTGGGCCACTATCTATACGGCCGACGCCGTGCTGGCCGGCAACGGTTATCTGCGCGAACAAGCGGCTAGCTACATTCCGCCCGAGCGCGTCCATTGGATGCCCACCAGCGTGGATCCGCAGCGTTATCCGTTGGCCTGCCATCATGCCGAAGGCAGCCGGGCCAAATTGGTGTGGATCGGCCAGCACAGCACGCTGCCCTGTCTGACGTTCGCTCAGCCGCTGCTGGCGGCGGCCGCCGCGCGCCTGCCGGGCCTGGGTTTGAAAGTCATTTGCAATCGTTTTCCCCAGCTCGACCAGGTGACCGTGCTGCCGCGCGTCTGGTCGTCCGAAACCGAAGCCAGCGAGATCGCCTCGGCCGACATCGGCGTCAGTTGGCTGCCCGACGATCCCTGGAGCCAGGGCAAGTGTGGGCTGAAGGTGCTGCAATACATGGCGGCGGGCCTGCCGGTGGTGGCCAACCCGGTGGGCATGAATCGGCAGATGATCGTACACGGCACCAACGGCTATCTGGCCGAGTCGGCCGAGGATTGGGCGGAGGCGATTGCGCGGCTGGCCGCCGATCCGGCGTTGCGGCAGCGCATGGGAGCCGCCGGCCGGGCGATGGTCGAAGAACACTACAGCATCCGCCGCTGGGCCGGCTGGTTTGCCGCGTTCATTGACCGCGTGGCCCGCCAGGCGCCGCGCGCTGAAAGTCACGCCGTGCCCAGGCCGCATTTCGCGCTCCCCCGGGAGGTCTCGAGTTGAGCAGTGCCCGGCTGCGGATGGCCGGCGGCATCGCACTGCTGGCCCTGACGGTACACGGCTGCATCGGCGTGGTCGATTCGCCCAGCGCGCTACCGGCGCGCAACGCCGTGGTCTTCGATCAGCTCGTGATCCATAGCAATTTTCACCTGCCGCACAACCATCGCCTGCTCAACGATCTGCGGGTCCAGCGCGGCGACTTGCTAGCCAAGCTCAATCTGCCGGCGTCCGACGAGCCGATCCACGTCTACCTGTTCGAATCGGAAGACCGCTTCAGCGACTTCCTGCAGGAATACCATCCCGAGTTTCCCGCCCGTCGGGCATTCTTTGTCGAAAGCGATACGCGGCTGGCCGTGTATGCCCAATGGGGCGAACGCGTGGCCGAGGACTTGCGGCACGAAGTGGCCCACGGCTACCTGCATTCGGTGGTGCGCAACATCCCGCTCTGGCTGGATGAGGGGCTGGCCGAGTTTTTCGACGTTCCGCGCGGCAACGAGGGGCTCAACCGGCCGCACGTGCAATTGCTCGTAGACCGGCTGACGAAACAGGGCTGGCGGCCGAACTTGGCGCGGTTGGAAGCCCTCACGTCGGCCAGCGACATGACGCAGGACGACTACGCCGAGAGCTGGCTCTGGGCCCATTGGATGCTCGAAACCGAGCCGGCCCGGCGCGAGCTGC
>DATCFX010000976.1:0-5744 GCA_036509275.1 Pirellulales bacterium
GTCGTCGAGCCGGTGGTCGGCTAAACGCAGCGCTCGGTGAGCAGGCGCGATCGTCATGGGCTAAGTCGTAAGCGCACTGGACGGATGGCTGGGCATCGGGCGTAATCTACGAGAAACCGGCCGCAATCCGGCATGCGACAAATTGTCGTAGTTTTGATATCAGGCGCCTCGGGCGTTTTTGGGCCGCGAATGCCTGCCCGCTCCACGCAAGCAAGCGGGAAGCGCGGCGGACGATTCGTACAAGGAAAAACGGATTTCCAGGCCCCGAGCGCGCGCACGAAATCGAACGAAAGCCGTTGCTCTGCTAGCGTCGGTCGCAGTTTTTTCTTTACATCCGCCGCGAGAATCGGCTATGCTCGCCCCCAATCTGGGACCAAGGGACTGGCGGCGACACCGACGAGGATGAAGTGGTCATGACGACCCAATTGCAGCAGGCGATGACCGCCGGCGTATTTGTCGAGTTTCATGATGCGCAGGGCCATAGCGTCGGCCAGGCGATCTTTACCGACTGGCATGCCCGGCCTTTGCCGGCCGTGGGCGACCTGCTGCAATGCAGCGCCCGTTGCGCAGCCACGGGGCGCCGTCGCAAGCTCACCGGTCGCGTGGTTTCGCGGCAGTTCGAGCTGCAGCACGCTGGCGAAACGCCATGCGTCTGGGTCCGGCTCACGCTGCAAGTTGTCCAGACGCCCGGCCGCGGCCGCGTACACGCCGGCTTTTCAGAGAACTGAATCTCGTGAAGCGGAGTCTTCGAGAATGGGATTTCCGAGAACTGCGGCCGGCTCTTCGCTGCGCGTGACGACGAAGCCCAGCTCCTCGATCATCCGATAATCGGCCTCGGCGGCCTGACCCTTGGTCGTCAGGTAATCGCCGACGAAGATCGAATTGGCCGGGTACAACCCCAAGGCTTGCAGGCTGCCCAGGTGCAGCTCGCGGCCGCCGGCAATCCGCAACTCGCGGCTGGGATTGGCGAAGCGGAACATGACCAGCGCCTTGAGGCAGTCGCGCGGATTGAGCCGCCGCACGCCTGCCAGCGGCGTGCCGTCGATCGGGTTCAGAAAGTTCACCGGAATCGACTCCACGCCCAGCTCGCGCAAGGCAAACGCCATGCGTACCACGTCGGCCGGCGCTTCGCCCATGCCCAGAATCCCACCCGAGCACAGCTCAATGCCGGCGCTGCGCACGGCGGCTAGCGTGTCCAGCCGGTCCTGGTACGTGTGCGTCGAGCAGATTTGGCCGTAATACGACTCGCTGGTGTTGAGGTTGTGGTTCACCCGGTCGACGCCGCAAGCCTTGAGCTGCCGGGCCTGTTCGGGAGTCAGCAGGCCCAAACACGCGCAAATCTTGAGGTCCCAGCGCTGTTTGATCTCCGGCACGATGCGGGTGATGGCCGACATTTCGCGCTCGTTGGGGGCGCGGGCGGAAATCACGATGCAGAATGTCTTGGACTGCCGGCTGGCGGCCATTTCGGCGCCGGCCAGCAACTGGTTGCGATCCAGCAGGTTGTAGCGCGGGATCTCGGCCTCAGAAACCTTCGACTGCGAACAATAGCCGCAATCCTCCGGGCACAGGCCGCTCTTGGCGTTCATCAGGAAATACAACTGCACCGTATTGCCGAAATACCGCCGGCGAATCGTATAAGCAGCCGCCAGCAGATCGAGCAACTGCTCGTCGGGGCAGGCGAGGATGGATAGGGCCTCGTCAAAATCGAGTTCGCCGCCCGCCAGCACCCGCTCGGCCAGCGCTTGCCAGCGACCAGCAGCAACGGGCGATGATCCAGCCAAGGCTTCGGTGTTCACGTGCATTGCGATCCTCGACCCAGAATGTAGCGGAAGCCGTGAGGCTTCCGTCGGTCAATAACGTAGCGGAAGTCGTGAGACTTCCGTCGGTCAATAACGTAGCGGAAGTCGTGAGACTTCCGTCGGCCAATAATGTAGCGGAAGTCGTGAGACTTCCGTCGGGATGCCCTTCGCCCCTCCCGTCACGGAATTCTCGCGAATTCCGCTAAGAGTATCGCCAAGCCGGCGAAATCCGGCAAGCGGCAGCCCGAAAGCCCATCGGACTGCGGTCCGTGGGGGTTGCAACCGCCCATCACATCCCGGCAGGAGGCGACTTTCAGCTTGGCACGGCTCGCTGACTGGTTCAAAATGGGTGCCACGCAGCCGGCAACGGCTGGAGTGCGGATTTTCACGCCGTTCCTACCGCCTTTCCCGGGTTCTTCATTCATGCGGTGTTTGCATTTAGTGCGTGTCGGCGCCTTGGGCCAGGTCGGCCGTTTTACCGCGGCCGATGGCACGCTCTACCCACGCGCCAGCCGAGTGGTGGTGCGCACGTTGCGCGGGCTGGAGGTGGGCGAGGTGCTCGCCGGACCCGGACAGTCGGATGCCAGCGCGGAGTCCGACGGCACGATCCTGCGCGGCGTGGCCGTCGAAGACGAACTGCTGCTGGCCCGGCAAGCCAAGAACCGCGAAGCGGCCTACGAGGCGTGCCAGACGCGGATCGACGACCTGCACCTGCCGGTCACGCTGATGGACGTCGAGCACTTGTTCGACGGCCAGACCCTCGTCTTCTACTTCCTCGGTCCACAGCCGCCCGAGCTGGAATCGGTCACCGCCGAGTTGGCCGAACTGTACGATTCGCAGGTGCAGTTCCGTTCGTTTGTCGCCGCCGCCACGGCGGGCTGTGGTCCCGGCTGCGGCACCGATGAAGCGGCCGGCTGCGGCTCGTGCTCGACCGGCTGCGCCATTGCCGGCGCGTGCAGCACCCGCAAAGTCGCCGCCGCGTCTTAGCCCTCGCACGCATGCTCCCCTTTACGATCGAAAGCCTGGCCGGCCAACTGCGGGCCGGCACGCTGCGCTGTGTCGATCTGCTGGACGAGTGCTTCGCGCGGATCGACCGGCACGAAGCGCAACTGCACGCCTGGGTGCTGGTCGATCGCGAGCAAGCCCGCGCCGACGCCCGGCAACGGGACGACGAATTGCAACGCGGCGACGACCGCGGCCCGCTGCACGGAATGCCGTTGGGGATCAAGGACATCATCGACGTGCGCGGCTGGCCCACTTTGGCAGGCTCGCCACTGCGTGCCGGCCACATGGCCACCGAAGATGCGCCCCTGGTGTCTCGGCTGCGCCAGCGCGGCGCCGTGTTGATCGGAAAAACGGTGACGACCGAGTTTGCCGGCTTTGATCCCGCGGTAACCCGCAATCCTTGGAACCCGGCGCGCACGCCCGGCGGCTCGAGCAGCGGTTCGGCGGCAGCCGTGGCGCTGCGGATGTGCGTGGCGGCCATCGGCTCTCAGACGGGCGGATCGATTACCCGGCCGGCCAGCTTTTGCGGCGTGTACGGCTGCAAGCCGACGCACGACCTGGTCAGCATGCAAGGCGTGGTGCCGGTCAGCCTGCGGCTCGATCATCCCGGCCCGATCGCCCGTTCGGTCCGCGACTTGGCCCTGCTGCTCGAGGCCATTGCCGAGCCGGATCAACCAGGCGCGGATCTGCTGGCCGCCATGTTGCGCAGTGGAGAACTTCCGCGGCCGCCGCGGCTGGCAGTCATCGAGACGTTCTTCATGGAAGAGGCCGACGCCGACGTGCGTGCGGCCACGCGCCAGGCGATTGCGACCCTCGAGCGCGCCGGGGCCACGATCGAGCACGTGCCGCTGCCGCCGGAGTTCGAGGGCGTGTACCAGCGGCATCGCGCGATGATGGCGGCCGACACGGCCGCAGCCCATCGAGCAGCGTTCGAGCGGCAGCCGGAGATGTTCGGCCGGCAGATGGCCGCGATCATCGCAGAAGGACTGCGGATCGCCCCGCCGACTTATGCCCAAGCAGCGCGGCAGCAACCTTTGCTGGCCAAGGCGGTCGGCCGGATCTGCGGCTCGCTGGATGCCCTGCTCACGCCGGCCACCGTCACGCCCGCGCCGTCAATGGCCACGACCGGCGATCCGCGTTTTAATTCGCCGTGGAGCTATGCCGGCGTGCCGACGGTTTCGCTTCCCTGCGCGCTTTCGCCCGACGGCCTGCCCTGCTCGATCCAATTGATTGCCGAGTTGTCTGGCGACGCCCGGCTGCTGCGCGTGGCCGACTGGTGCCAGCGCCGTTTAGGCTTCGAAATTGAACCCCCGCTGTTGGCAGACAGAAAATGAATTCGAAATTCAATGTACCGCGTGCCATGCCGGGTGCCATGCCCACGGCCGCCGTGGACATGCGCCGTGACATGCCACTGCGCCCTGCATGCCCACGAAGCGTGCGCATGGCACCCAGAGGCTGCTACGTGGCACTGTTGGTTGCCACGTTTGGATGGTCGCAAGATCCAGCGCGGGCCTTGGCCGACGAGCCGCTCTCGGTCGGCATGGCCGAAACGGAGATTACTCCGCCCATCGTGCTGCCGGTGTGGCTCGCCGGGTTTCAGCAGAATCGCCGCGCTAGCGGCGTTCACGATCCGCTCATGGCTCGGGCCGTCGTGCTCAAGCATGGCAAACAAAAACTGGCCCTGGTGTCGGTCGACCTGATCGGGCTGCAATACCCGGTGGTCAAGCGCATTCGCGCCCGCTTGCCTGGCTGGACGTACTGCCTGGTTTCCAGCACGCACAATCACGAGGGGCCCGACGTGATCGGCCTGTGGGGTCCCGGCCCGCTCACGAGCGGCGTCGATCCGGCGTATCTCGAACTGGTCATCGTGCGTGTGGTCGAGGCCGTGCAGAAGGCCGAGCGGGCCGCCGCGCCCGTGACAGCCGCCTTCGGCACGACCAAGGCCGACGAGTTGCTGCACGACAGCCGGCTGCCGAGGGTCTACGACGGCGTGCTGCGCGTGCTCACGTTCCGCCATGCCGATGGCACGCTGGCCGGCCTGCTGGTGCAATGGAACTGCCATCCCGAGGCGCTGGGCCGGCGCAACACGCTCATTACGGCTGATTTCCCGGCGGCCACCGTGGCGGCGTTGCGCAAAAAATACGGCTGCCCGGTGGCGTATTTCAGCGGCGCCGTCGGCGGGCTGATGACGCCGCCCGACGGCCGCTACCGCGACGCCGACAACCGGCCGCTGGTTGACGAAACGTATCCCTACTCCGATCGCTACGGCCAGGAAGTGGCCGAGGCCGCGAGCCGGGCCATCGACGCGGCCGAGCCGATCGAGCTGACGCCCTTTGCCGTGGCCGCCAAAACCGTGGTCGTGCCGCAGGACAATATCCTCTATCAACTGGCCCGCTCGGTGGGCGTGCTGCGGCGCCAAGGTCTGATTTGGACCGGCGATGGCGAGCTGCCCAGCCGCGTGTCGCACGGCCTGCCGCAAGATCGCGGCCAGCGGTTGGCAGTCGAGACGGAAGTCGCCTGCCTGCGCTTGGGTCAGCTCTTCATCGCCTGCCTTCCCGGCGAGATATATCCCGAGCTGGTTTACGGGCAATATCCGCAGGCTGCCGAAGCGGGCGTGGATTTTCCCGCCGCGCCGCTGGAACCCAGCGTGGCTCACATCATGGGCCGCCGGCGCTGGATGCTCCTGGGGCTGGCCAACGACGAAATCGGCTACATCATCCCCAAGCGGCAATGGGACCAGCGCGCCCCGTACGCTTACGGCCGCGCGACCAGCCAATACGGCGAAGTCAACAGTTGCGGCCCCGACGTCGCACCGGGCATCATGCGCTCGCTCGAGCGCCGGGTGCAAGAAATCGGGCAGCGCTAAGGAACGAACGCAAAATAACTTCTCCGCAACTCCTCTCCCCTTGCGGGAGAGGGCAGGGTGAGGAGCCTGGAAAA
>DATCFX010000977.1:0-1091 GCA_036509275.1 Pirellulales bacterium
GCCGACTCCCCTCACCGACGCTCGCGGCTCGCCTGCAATTGCCTGACCAGCCTGGCCGACCTTCATTCATCATTCATCATTCTGCAATCATCATTTCCTCCCTGGTCTTTCCTTCCCCATGCCTGACTGGTTGATCATCGACGACGAGCCGACCATCTGTTGGGGACTCGAGCGCATGCTCCAATCCCTGGGCCACCAGACGGCGACCGCCTCGACGGCCGAGGAAGGCCTGCGCAAGGCCGACAGCCGGCGGTTCGACGGCGTGCTGCTGGATGTCCGCCTGCCGGCGATGGACGGCATCACAGCGATCGAACACCTGCAACAGCGGCTCGGTCCCGTGCCGATTGTGGTCATCACGGCCTTCGGGGACCTGGACACGGCGGTCGAGGCGCTGCGGCGGGGGGCGTTTGAATATCTCGTCAAGCCGTTCGATCTGAAAGTGGCCGAGAGCGTGATCAACCGCGTGCAGCCGCGGCCGGCCGCCGAGCCGCCGGCCGCGGCTGGCCGCCCGGCGGCGGATGCGTTGATCGGCCGCTCGAGCCGCATGCAGGACGTGTTCAAGCAGATCGCCCTGGCGGCCGAGAGCAACGCCGCCATCTCCATCTGCGGCGAAAGCGGCACCGGCAAGGAACTGGTGGCCCGGGCGATTCATCGCTATAGCCGGCGCTCGCAGGCGCCCTTTGTCACGGTCCACCTGGCCAGCTTAAACGATTCGCTGGTGGAGAGCGCGCTGTTCGGGCATGTGCGCGGCGCCTTTACCGGCGCCAACGAGGCGCACCCGGGCTTGCTCGAGCAAGCCGACGGCGGGACGGTGTTTCTCGACGAAATCGCCGACGTGCCGCTGGCCGTGCAGGCCAAATTGCTGCGCGTGATCGAGTATGGCGAACTCCTGCCGGTGGGCGGTCAGCGGCCGGTACACGTCGATTTCCGCGTGATCTCGGCCACGCACCGCCGACTCGACGAGTTGGTAGCCGCCGGCTCGTTCCGGCAGGACTTGCTGTTCCGGCTCAACACGTTTGCCATGCACTTGCCGGCGTTGCGCGAGCGAACGGAAGATATCCCGCTGCTGGTGGAGCACTTCGTGCAGCTAT
>DATCFX010000978.1:0-1372 GCA_036509275.1 Pirellulales bacterium
GGCTGACCGGCGACGCCAAATACCTCGAGCCGCTGCCGCGCGCCCTGGCTTATCTCCAACGCTCGCGGCTCTCGGACGGCACGCTCTCGCGGTACTACGAGCTCCAGACCAACCGTCCGCTCTACATGACGCGCCGCGGCCGGGCCTACACGCTCACGTACGACGACGCCGACTTGCCCGACCACTACGGCTGGAAACAAGTCTCGCGTTTAGCGGCGATCGAAGCTGCCTACCAGCGTGCCAGGTCCGGCGATCGCACCCCGCCCGCGCCGGCGACGGACAAAGCCGATCGGCAGGTAAAGCAAGTCATCGACCAGCTCGACAGCCAAGGCCGCTGGGTCAGCACCTACGACGGCGCCCGGCTCGTGGGCCAGCCGAAGATGTCGCCCCGGCAACCCTACCTCAGCAGTGCCGTCTTTAGCCGCAACCTGGAACTGCTGAGCGCGTACTTGAGCGCGACGAAGTAGCAAACGGACGCCCGGCTTGTGCAGCGCGTCGATGGCCTTCGAGGTGGCCGGTGTGCCGGCGATTCCGCTTGGCAAACTAGCTGGCGCGGGCTTGCGCATACGCCTGGTTGGCGGCGGCTACGCCGGCGCCGGGTTGGAAGCGATGGCCTTGCTCGGCGAGCAATTGCTCCAGGGCGGCGAGCAGCAAGAGCACGTTGCCGGAGCGCGAGCCGTGCCCCATTAAGCCGATGCGCCAGGCCTTGCCTTTGAAGGCGCCCAAGCCGCCGCCGATTTCAATGCCAAACCGTTCCAGCAGCCCGCGGCGCACGGCCGCGTCGTCGACGCCGGCGGGCACGAGCACGGCATTCAGCATCGGCAGTTGATGGCCTTCGGCGGCCGCGTAGCGAATGCCCAAGGCGGCCAACCCCTGCTTGAGCGCTCGATGGTTCAGCAGGTGTCGCTCGAACGCGCGGTCCAGCCCCTCTTCCAGCACCAGCCGCAGCGCCTCGTACAGGCCGTACGTCATGTTGATCGGGGCCGTGTGATGATAGACGCGCTCTTCGCTCCAATAGCGGGCCAGCATCGAGACATCCAGATACCAGCTTTGGACCTTCGTCTTGCGTTTGAGCACCACGTCCATAGCCCGGGCGTTGAACGAAACCGGCGCCAAGCCGGGGGGGCAACTCAGACACTTTTGCGTGCCGGAGTAAATCGCGTCGATGCCCCAGGCGTCGACTTCGACCGCCATGCCGCCCAGCGACGTAACCGCGTCGACCAGCAGCAGCGCGCCGGCGTCGTGGACGACCCGGGCAATCTCCTCCAGCGGTTGCGAGGCGCCGGTCGATGTTTCGGCCATCACGATGCCGACCACCTTGGGTTTTGACTTCGCGAGCGCGGCTTTGAGGTCGTCGGGCGAAAAGACTTCG
>DATCFX010000979.1:0-1404 GCA_036509275.1 Pirellulales bacterium
CGGAGAAGTTATTTTTCGGTCGATCCCTATCTGCTGCAAGACCGTGATCGGCGCGCTGGCGCTGAGCGTGTTGGGCTTGAGCGGCGTGCTGGCCGCGCCTGCGCCAGAGCTAGCGGCGGTCTTGGTTGTCACCAACGAGTCGGGCCGCGAGACCCGGCTCGCGGCCGACGATTTGCGGACGATGCCGCGCACGCAGGCGCAGGTCAAAGGGCGCGACGGCGAACTGGCAACGTATGAGGGCGTGACGCTGGCTCAACTGCTGGAGCGCGCCGGCGTGACGCTGGGCAAGTCGTTGCGCGGGCCGCGGTTGGCCAGTTACCTGCTGGTCGAAGCGGCGGATGGCTACCGAGTGGTGTTTGCGTTGCCCGAACTCGATCCGGCCAGCACCGATCAGCTCGTGCTGTTGGCCGATCGCAAGGACGGCCAGCCGCTGTCGGCCAAAGAGGGCCCCTGGCGCATCGTCGTCCCCGACGAAAAGCAGCATTCCCGCTGGATCCGCCAAGTGATGAGCATGCGCGTCGTTTCCGCCCCGCCGGCGGCCAGGTAGCGGAATTTGTGAGAATTCCGCAGCGGCGCCAGCAGCGTCTTTCCCCCCTCGCCCCTTGCGGGAGAGGGGCCAGCGGTGAGGGGTAGCAGCACTCGCGACTCGCCTCTACACGCAGGGTCCATCAGATGTCTCACGAGGGTCCATCAGAAGTCTCACGACTTCTGCTACGACATTGTTTCCCGCGGGTGGTTTCGGACGGGCATTGCCGTTTTTGCCGGCCGGCCTCATATTAAAAGGGTGCGGACCCCTCCGGCTGACCGGCAGCGGGCGCGCGACGCGAAAACGCTTGGAGAACCCACCGTTGCAGTTGACACGCAATCCCACCCGAGCGGTGCGCATCGGGTCGGTGACAATTGGCGCCGAGCATCCAGTGGCCGTGCAGAGCATGACGGCCACGCACACGCAAGATATCGCCGCCACGGTCGAACAGGTACGTGATCTGGCGGCCGCCGGGGCGGATATTGTCCGCATCGCCGTCGACAGTACGAAGGATGCCGAGGCGCTGGCCGAGATTCGCCGCCAGACCCAGGCGAATCTATCGGTCGATCTGCAAGAGAATTATCGTCTGGCTGCGCAGGTGGTTCCCCACGTCGACAAGGTGCGTTACAACCCGGGCCATCTCTACCACCACGAGCGCAGCAAGCCGTGGCAGGACAAAGTCAAGTTCCTGGTCGCTACGGCGGCCGAAAACGATTGTGCCATTCGCATCGGCGTGAATTGCGGCTCGGTCGATCCGGCGAAGCTCGACTCCTTCGGCCCGGACGACTCGATCGGCCCGATGCTGGCCAGCGCGTGGGAGCACTGCGAGTTGCTCGACCGGCTGGGTTTTACCCGCTACTGCGTCTCGCTCAAGGATT
>DATCFX010000980.1:0-1616 GCA_036509275.1 Pirellulales bacterium
CTTTTCGGCGCTCTGCGGCTAATGTTTGGTCTCGCGGGCGCATCCCACGTTAGGAGGGATCTACTATGGGAGTTCGTCTTTTGATCGCGGACGATCACGAGCTGGTGCGCTCGGGAATCCGCAGTTTGCTGAAGGACCAGGATATCGAGGTGGTGGGCGAAGCGGCCAATGGCGTCGAGGCCATGACCCTAGCCAGGGAGTTGCAGCCGGACATCGTGCTGTTGGACATTCGCATGAGCGACGGCGACGGCCTGTCGGCGCTGGAAGAAATGCATGCCCAGCTGCCCAACACAAAGGTCGTCATCCTGTCGACCTACGACAACCCCACGTACATGGCCCGGGCCCAAGCTTTGGGGGCCTCCGACTATGTGCTCAAGGGGGCCACGGCCGAACAACTGCGGGCCACGATTCATGCCGTGGCCGGCGGCGAAATACCCAGCAGGCACGGCGAGTTGCACCGCGTCGCCGGCACGATGGCCACGCGGCAAAAACAGGTCGACGACGAAATCGCTCTGACACAGCGCGAGACACAGGTCTTGCGGCACTTGGCGCTGGGGTTGAGCAACAAGGAAATCGGCCAATCGCTTTCGATCAGCATCGAAACGGTCAAAGAGCACGTCCAGCACCTGCTGCGCAAGATGGACGTCAGCGACCGCACGCAAGCCGCCGTCTGGGCCGTGCGCCGCGGCCTCGTGTAACGAGCGTTGGCCTCCAGGCTCGAAAGACTCGAGCCACCGACGCTTTGGGTGGCCGATTCGTCGTGCAAACCGCCGGCAGCAGCCCGGCTCCAGGGGTTGGAAAACTGGCAATGATGGTGGTCGGCTGCGAACTCAGGAAGTCTGCTTCCACGCGGCGGCTTCTTCGCCGTCGAGGCGGAGGGTGAGACATTTGGCGCTGCCGCCGGCTTTGACGAATTCATCCAGCGGCGTTTCGCGCGGCTCGTAGCCGAGGGTTCGCAGCGCCGCGTGCAGATGCGGGCAGCCGGTGTTGGTAATCACGGTGCGGCCAATCACCACGGCGTTGCAGGCAAATCGCCGCGCTTCTTCCTCGGGCACGCTCACCAGTTGCGGCACCAGCTCGCCGATCACCTGCCGGCCGTACTGGTCAAACGCCTCGGGATGGTACACGGCCACGCCGGGAGCCAGCGGGCAAAAGCAGGTGTCGAGGTGATAGTAGTAAGGGTTCACCAGCTCGAGCGGGATGACGCGGCAGCCGACTTGCTCGCCGATGAGCTGATGTCCGCGGGCGTCGCTGCGGATCCGATAGCCGGCAAACAGCGTGTCGCCGCAGAACAGGGCATCGCCGGCCCCTTCGAAAAACACGCCCTCGGGCGGTGCCTGCACCTGGAAGTCGTGAGCGGCGAACCAGGCCGTGTAATGCGGCTCTTCCTTTTGGCGCTCGGGATGCCGAAAATGCGACACGATCGCCCGGTTGGCCACGATGATGCCGGCGTTGGCCGTGAACACCAGGTCGGGCAATCCCGACACGGGTTCGACCAGCGAAACCTTGGCCCCGGCCGCTTCGATCGCCCCGCGCAGCGCCGCCCATTGCTCGGCCGCGAGCGCCCGATCGCTGGGGCGCGAGCGGCTCATCCACGGATTGATCTCGTACTCGAT
>DATCFX010000981.1:0-5943 GCA_036509275.1 Pirellulales bacterium
TTTTCGTTAGTCAGATCCTTGTACAGATCGTCGCCGGCTAGCATGCAGGGAGCGTACTCGCAGGCGCCGAGGCACTCGGCAAACTCGACGGTGATCCGGCCGTCGGGCGTGGTTTCGCCCGGCCGCACGCCCGCCTTGTGGCAGAGGTGATCCAGCACTTCTTCGCCGCCGCGCAGGGCGCAACTGATCGAGCGGCAGACCCAGGCCCGGGTGCGGCCGTGCGGCTGGTCCTGTTTGAAGAAGCCGTAGAAGCTGAGCGTGTCCTGCACGTCGGCCGGAGCCAGGTCCAGCAATTGCGCGATTTCGATCACGGCCTGGATCGGCACGTAGCGCAAGCGCTCGTTGACGATGTGCAAGGCCGGCAGCGTCACCGCCTGCCGCGTAGGATAGCGGGGGAAATAGGCCCTGATGGCCTCGACCATCTCGTCCGTCAATATCCGCTGGGTGGTTGACATAGCTAATACTAGGGATGTTCCGAATTCATTTCGCTTGCGATTCCGGCTTCTCTCAAAAATTGTGTTAAACGTTGATATGCCATTTGGGGCTCGGCGGACACTGGCGGCGGATCTGGTGGGCTGGCAGCGTGCCGAGCATGGGCGACCCAGTCCCGAAATCGTACAAGTTGTTTTGCTCCGTCGCGCGTTGATCGCTCAACATTTGCAAATGCCTCGATGAGTTCGTCGGAAAACCTCCAAAACTCCACATCACTGTTGATCTGCGCGCGAATCGAATCAAGGAACACGTCGTCCTCCGGAATATGACCTCGAACGACGTCCAGGACGCGTTCCCGCAGCAATCGCTCGAATGTCGCAACGAGAGCGAGAACGACAAGCCCGTCGAGCTGCTGTTTTGCGGCGCCGATTCTATCGAGCCCCTCGTCCTCCTGCATGTCGAAGAAAACGTATGCATCCTTGACTAGCCCCTGCGGCAGGGCACCCTGAGCGCGTTTCCGTAACACCCTCGAGGTAACGCGTAACGCGTCCTTGGCGGTCGTCCACCATACCAAAATTGGATCCAGGGGATTCATTGCTGAAGCGACTGGAGCAGTGCCATAAAATGATCCCTGGTTAACGGCTGAAGTCGGTCCACAGCATGCTGATCTAACCAGTACCACTTTTCATTTTGAACCAATAGGACGGCGTCGTCGCCCAGCGGCCCGCGGACATCAACGCGGCCGTCCGCCCCCACCACCCAGCATGCAACAGGCTCGATATCGATCGCCTTGCCCTGAAAAAAAACTGTCATCGCCGGCATCTCGTATGGTCCGCTTGCTCGCTCAATCAGCAGAGTTGAGCGTTCCTGAACAGCGGAATCAGGAATCGCTTCTGCAATCCACGGCCGCAGGTCGCGGAAAAGCCGGTCAACGCGACCTCGCCATGTACTGACGAGCAGCATCGCGCCTTTTAAATCATGCAGCCTTGCACGTAGGTGGGTTTCGCTGGTTAATTCGACAGGCGTAAAGTCGGCGTGCGCCTCTCCGCGCAGGCTATCTCGCAGGTTCAACACCAGCAAAGGCCGATTTCGGCTGTCGACTTTGTAATCCCAGCTCGCCCGGGCCGTCGCCAAATCGATCTCGTCGCTCAGCACTCCGGCGCTTTTCTCGGCTAGAGCGGCTAGCTCTGATCGCTTCTCAAGATCTGGGCTGATTTCGACCTGCATCTGACGTCCCTTAGCGGTCCAATTCGGCGGCAATGATGTTCAGGCTGCCGAGCACGGCCACCACGTCGCTGAGCGTGTGGCCGCGGATCAAATGCGGAAACACGGCGAAGTGAATGTACGATGGCGGCCGGCAACGAGCCCGATAGGCCACGTCCGTGCCGTCGCCGGCAATATAAAAGCCCAACTCGCCGTTGGGGGCCTCGATCGCCGCGTACGATTCCTCGACGGGCGTCTCGAAGCCGCGATTGCTCATCTGCAATTCGAAGTGCGAGATTAAGCCCTCGATCGTGGAATACACCATCCGCTTGTTGGGCAGCGCCGCCCGGCGGCCGATGTCTACGTTCACCGGGCCGGACGGCAGGTTCTCGATCGCCTGCTCGACGATCTTCAAGCTCTCGCGCATCTCGGCCATCCGCACCAGGTAGCGGGCAAAGCAATCGCCGGCCGTGGCGCAGCAGACTTGGAAGTCGAAATCGGCGTAGCTCAGATACGGTTCGTCTTTGCGCAGATCCCGCGCCACGCCACTGCCGCGAGCCACCGGGCCGGTGCAACTGCGGCTGAGCGCTTCGGCCTTGGTCAGCACGCCCACGCCCTTGGTGCGATCGACGAAGATGCGGTTGCGGTTCAGCAGCCGGTCCATGTCGTCGAGCGTGTTGGGAAACGTACGGACAAACGCCCGCACCTTCTCGACAAACAAGTCCGTGGCGTCGTACATCAAGCCGCCGACGCGAGTATAGCTGTTCGTGAAGCGGGCGCCGCAAACCGTTTCGAAAATGTCGTACAAATCCTCGCGGCGGTTGAAGGCGTAGAGGAAATAGGTGAACGCGCCCACGTCCAGGCCCACGGCGCCGTTGCACAGCAGATGGTCGCTGATCCGCGCCAACTCGGCCACGATCACCCGCAGATACTTGCAGCGCGGCGTCAACTCGAGCCCCATCAAACGTTCGACGGCGCCGTGCCAGGCCACGTTGTTGGCCATCGGCGAGATGTAGTTCATCCGATCGGTGATCGTCACGTACTGGTTGTAGTCCAGCGACTCGCCCAGCTTTTCGAAGCCCGAGTGCAGGTACCCGATATCGGGGATGGCGTCGACCACGCGCTCGCCGTCGAGCTTGAGCACGATCCGTAGCGTGGTGTGCGTGGCCGGGTGCTGCGGACCGAAATTCAACGTCCAGATGTAGTCCTGCCCGTCGGCGGCCGGTTCGTGACTCTCGGTGAGCGTGGCGGGAGTAATGGGCATGAGACAACTGTGAGGGGCTTAGCCTTGATTGCGCGTGAGCACGGGGAAATTATGCCGCTCGCCGCGGCCTTGGAGCGGGTAATCCTTGCGCAGCGGAAAGGCCGTGAACTCCTCCGGCAAGAGAATCCGCCGCAGATCGGGATGCCCCTCGAAGCGAATGCCGAACATGTCCCACACCTCGCGCTCCAGCCAATTGGCGCCTTCCCACAGCGGCACCAGCGAGGCCACGCTCAAGTGCGGCTCGTTCAAGTACACACGCAGCGTGATCCGCTCGTTGCCGGTGGTCGAGGCCAGCAGGTAGACCAGGCCGAAGCGATACTCGGCGTCGCGAAAGTTCAGATAATCGACGCACGTGACATCCACCAACAGGTCGAAGCCGCGCTCGTCTTTGAGGATCGAGGCCACGGCCGTCAACTGCTCGGCGGGCACGACCACGCGCGTCTGCCCGCGGAACTCGCTCTCCGCCAATTGCGGGTACGCGCTGTGCAGGGCGGCGATCGTTTCGCTTCGGGCCGGCATTCCACTTGCCTCGCTCAAATTGTCCGATGTCGATTGGTCTATCTCGCTACCGGCGGCAGACCGGCGAGCACGGGCAGTTCGATCAAGGCCCGCTTTCGCTGCTGCCGGGCCGCGGTCTCGAACTCCTGCCCCGAAATCGTTCCCTCGAGCTGAATCTTGTCTTGCAGATCGATGATCGATTGAATCAATTGCTCGGGCCGCGGCGGGCAGCCGGGCACGTACATGTCCACCGGAATGAAGCGGTCGATGCCCTGCACCACGCAGTACGTGTCGAACACGCCGCCGGTCGAAGCACAAGCGCCCATCGAGATGCACCACTTCGGCTCGTTCATCTGCAGCCAGATGCGTTGCAGCACCGGCAGCATCTTCATCACGACCCGGCCGGCCACGATCATCAGGTCGCACTGCCGCGGGCTGAAGCGAAACACTTCGGCCCCGAAGCGGGCCAGATCGTGGCGGCTGGCGCCGGTGGCCATCAGCTCGATGCCGCAGCAGGCCGTGGCAAAGGGCATCGGCCATAAGCTGTTCTTGCGGCACCAACTGGCCAGCGAATCGAGCTTGCTGACCACGACGTTTTCGGGCAGCTCTAACGCCATCGGAACACCCCCTTGCGCCACGCGTAGACGAAGCCCAGCGCCAGCAGGGCGACAAAAGTCATGGCCTCGCCAAACACCAGGCCCCGGCCCGACACCCATCCGCCGCTGACCGCCGCGTCCACGCCCGAGGGATTGCGGCTGGCGACCGCCCAGGGATAGAGGAACAGCAGTTCGACGTCGAACAGCAGAAAGGCGATGGCCACGAGATTGAACCGCACGTCGAAGCGGCGGCGTGAGTCGTGAATCGGGTCCATGCCGCTTTCGTACGGCATTTCCTTGACCGGCGTCTTGCGCTTCGGGCCGATGAACTGGCACACGGCCAGCAGCCCCCCTGCCAGGGCCAGAGCCAGCACGACAAACACGAAGACCGGGATGGCGGCCGACTGCATAAGAAAGGGCAACTCCGGGGCAAAAACGCAACCGATTTCCCGGGCAACTTTGTGAATGGTTTCACAAGCCCGGGCAAAAATGAAACCCGACCTGCCCAGTCGAGTCCTCGCGGCATGGTATCAGATTGCCATTTCGATGGTCAAGTTGCACAAAGCTGCGTCCGCGCCGCATCCCGCCGGCGACGCAAAAGGCAGCGGCAAACAAGGGTTCTGCCGTTTTGCCGATCCACAGGGGGCCGCCGGCCTACGCACGAGCAAGCGGGCATGCCCGTTCACAGCCAGGCCGTAAACTCTTCGCGGGTCAGTTCGCAATCGCGCAGGATTTTGCTCATCAGGCCTGGGCCGATCGTTTCACGTGCGTGAACGGGAACCACCGTCGTTCGTCCGTCCGGGTGACAAGGAACTGGTGGCTCGATCGGGAGCGAATGATCACGAATCCAGCCTTCCCGAGGGCCGCCACGACCGCTTTACCGGTCAATGCCGGCAACTTGCTCATGGCACCACTGTGACGCGCTGAATACCGATGAAATCAAGGGGCTCGGCAGTGGCCCCCTCGGATTCGAGGTACAAGGCGATCGCTTCCTTGATTCGCTCGGCGAGTTCGTCCAGCGAGCGGGCCTGCGTATGGCAACCCGGCAGGGCAGGCACTGAGCCGACGTAGTAGCCCTCTGAATCGCGTTCGATAATCACATCAAAGCTTCGGCCCATAGGAGCTGCTTCCATTTTTGGTTAACGACCCGCGATCCATCGCCGCCACGGGACTCGTTTGCATCAATCATTGCACGCGATCGGCTGGACCGCCAATAGCTTTTTCGGCCGTCCAACAGCGGCTGGTCGAAAGATCATAGGCAAATCATGGGGGATTGATTAAGATTCGGCGTTGTCGGACCTTGGGGCGATGCCGGTCGGTGTTGCTCGGGTCGGCAACCGGCTCGTTTGCGACCAATCGCTTGGCTTATCGCATCGTTACCACCGAATCGGAGTTGAACGCCGTCTGCCATCGGCTGAAGAAGGCGGAAACGATCGCGTTCGATACCGAGTTCGTGTCCGAGCATACGTACCGGCCGCAGCTCTGCCTGGTGCAAGTGGCCGTGCCGGGCGAACTGGTGATCATCGACACGCAGGCCGTGCCCGAGATCACGCCGTTTTGGGAAGTGCTGGCCGAGCCGACGCACGAAACCATCGTCCACGCGGGACGCCAGGAGTTGGTGTTCTGCCTGGAGGCGATTGGCCGGCCGCCCGCCCGGCTGTTCGACGTGCAACTGGCCGCGGGCATGGTGGGCCTGGAATACCCGGCCGGCTACGGCAACCTGATCTTTCGGATGCTGGGCGAAAAGCCGCAAAAGGGCGAGACGCGCACCGACTGGCGCAAGCGCCCGCTGACCGATCGGCAGTTGGAATACGCGCTGGACGACGTGCGGCATCTGGCCCGGCTGCGCGAGGTGCTCGGCCAGAAGCTGGAAAAGCTGGGGCGCACCGCGTGGTATGAAACCGAAATGACCGCCTGGCAAGACGACGTGGCCGAAAGCCGCCAGGCAGA
>DATCFX010000982.1:0-3319 GCA_036509275.1 Pirellulales bacterium
CGGCCAAACTGCTACCGCAAACTGCCACCGCGCCGGCCGACCCTCGGTGCCATTTCCGTGCTGGCACTCTTCCGGCGACCGGCGCACGCGTCTCATACACGGCTCGCGTCGCGCCAGCCGCCTTGGCGCGGCAGTGCTAGCGATGCAGCTCTACTGTGATACGCCAGTTCGGATCGCTCAAAACGCTAGCCGGTCGGAAACTGGCGGCAATACTCATAGAGTGCCATTGCCGTGGCCGTGGCCACATTGTGACTGTAGGGCATGCCGTAGATCGGGATCTCGACCGCGTCGTGCAAAAGTTGCAAGACGTCGTCCTCCAGGCCCGTGCGTTCGTTGCCGACTACCAGCACGCTTTTGCGCGGGAAGCGATATTCGTATAAGCTTTTGGCCCCGCTGGTTTGCTCCAGGCCAACAATGCGGTAGCCCTCGCGTGCCAAGGCCGCTAGCGGGTGCGGCAGCGTGCGGTGGACTTCGATCCCCACGCTCTGGGCTCCGTCGCGCGCGATTCTTTCGATTACCTTGGCCGTTCCGCAGCACAGCAGCCGGGTGATTCCGCAACAACCGGCGGCCCGCACGATGCGCGAAAGGTTGATATTGCTGCGCAGCGGCGCGCAGGCGATGGCCAGTTCGCGCGGGCGTTCCAGAGGGGTGAGCGGCTGGTGCCGCTGGTGCTCGAAGGCGGGGTTGCTCATGGCTGCCGGATAATGGATAAATTGAAGGCTTCTATCCTAACGAGAAGGCCGATCATGGAACACAGCCCCGAATTTTCACACAGCCCCGCCCCGGATTCCAATGGCGGTCCGACGCACTTCGCCGGCGACAATCGCGGCGACTTCACCGCCGGGCTGGGCCTGGTTTGGCTGTCGATTCTGGCCATCCCGGTGGGCGCGATATGCGCTGTTGTGGCCCTGCTGCTGCAACGGCTGATTGCCCTGTTTACCAATATCTTTTATTACCAGAGCTTCTCGATCCCCGAGCATCTGATTTCGCCGGCCGAAAGTCACCTCGGACTGCTAGTGATTCTGGTCCCGGCCGTGGGCGGGCTGATTATCGGTCTGATGGCCCGGTACGGATCGGAGCGGATTCGGGGCCACGGCATCCCGGAAGCCCTGGAGGCGATTCTCATCGGCCAGAGCCGCATGTCGCCCACCGTGGCGGTTTTGAAGCCGCTGTCTTCGGCGATTTCCATCGGCTCCGGCGGCCCCTTCGGCGCCGAAGGGCCGATCATCATGACCGGCGGAGCGTGCGGATCGATCATCGCCCAGATCTTTCGCATGACTTCCGTCGAGCGCAAGACGCTGCTCGTGGCCGGCGCGGCCGGCGGCATGGCCGCCACCTTCGGCACTCCCGTTGCCGCCGTGCTATTGGCGGTCGAGCTGCTGCTATTCGAATGGAAACCCCGCAGCTTTGTGCCGGTGGCACTGGCCAGCGCCGCGGCTTCGGTGCTGCGGCCGTACCTGGATTTAGGCGCCGCTCCGCTATTTGCGGTGCCCGCGAGATTGGAAGTGCCGGGGCTTTCGTCGATGCCCTCGGCCTTGTTCGTGGGAATATCGGCCGGCATCGTGTCGCTGATTCTGACGCGGGCCGTCTATGCGGCCGAAGATGCTTTTCATCGCCTGCCGATACACTGGATGTGGTGGCCGACGCTGGGCGGCCTGGCCGTCGGCATCGGCGGCTACTTTCAGCCGCGGGCCTTGGGCGTGGGGTACGACATCATCGAGCAATTGCTGCAAGGCGACTACGTCCGGCACGAGTTGGTGTGGTTGCTCATCGTCAAAGGGCTGATCTGGGCCATCGCCTTGGGCTCGGGGACTTCCGGCGGCGTGCTGGCTCCGCTGCTGATCATGGGCGGGATCGTGGGCGCCCTCGAAGCGCCGCTGCTGGCCGGCGGCGACGCTCGGCTCTGGCCGCTGGTGAGCATGGCCGCCGTCATGGGCGGCACCATGCGCTCGCCGCTGACGGGTGTGCTGTTTGCCCTGGAGTTGACGTACGACATCCGGGTGCTGCCGCCGCTGTTCGTAGCGGCCGTCGTGTCGCACGCGTTCACCGTGCTGCTGATGAAGCGTTCGATCCTGACCGAAAAGGTCGCGCGGCGCGGATTTCATATCAGCCGCGAATACGGCATCGATCCGCTCGAGCGCTTGAGCGTGGGCGAAGTCATGGGCACCCCGCTGGTTACGATCCCCGCATCCTTGCCGCTGACCGAGGTGATGCGGCGCTATTTTGTCGGTGGCGGCCCCGACCGGCATCCCGGTTACCCCGTAGTTGACGCGCGCGGCGAGTTGGTCGGTGTCATCACGCGATCCGACCTGCTCGAGGAATGGTTGACCATACTGCTCGAGTCGGGCGACGGCCAGCAGCAGCCGATCATCGCCTACGATCTCATCAATCGGCCGCCGATCACCGTACACGTCTGGGAAGCCTGCCGGGCCGCGGCCGAACACATGGCCCAGGCGCACGTCGGCCGGCTGCCGGTGCTCTCGGGCGACGAACCGCCAAAGCTGGTTGGCATTATCACCCGCAGCGACTTGCTTAAAGCCCATGCCAGGCAGGCAGACGAAGAAGGTCAGCGCGAGCGGTTCTTCAAAGCGCCCTTCCTCGGCCGACCCACCAAGCCGGTGGTGGAAGTGAAAAGTGAAAAGTGAAAAGTGATGAGTGATGAGTGATGAGTGATGAGTGAAACTGCTCCGGCATTGTTCACTCTGCACTCATCACTCTGTCTCCCTTCTCCTCTTCGCTGTCCACCACGGATAGTCCACGCCGGCCAGGCGATTGATGGCGAAGGCCTGCACGGCCAAGAGCACGATGGCCAACTCGATCATCGCCAGGTGGAATGGCTCGTGGATGATGCCCAGCGAGACGATCAGGGTCGTCGCTCCGGCCGGCGGATGCACGACCCGAAACAAGATCATGATCGCCCCGGTTAGAGCCAAGGAGATCGCCGCGGCCCACATCCGGCCCGGGTCGACCCCTTCGGCCATCGCCGATGGGGCGTGCTGCAAGCCCACCAGGACCAGCGCCATATAGCCGCAGACAATCCCCACGGCGTGGCCTAAGATCGCGTTGCGCGGACTGGCGGGCGGCGTCGTCGGATGAAAAAAGAACAAGAAGACGGTCGGGCCGACCGAGGGAAACACAAACGGGCTGCCCGAGAGCATGGCCACCAGGGCCAGCAAGCCAGTGGTCAAAAAGCCATTGATGAACACAAACCCGGCCAAGGCCACGCGTCGCGGAAATCCGCGCAGAAAAGGCTTCAACCGCAGCCGCTCGATCAGCCCGCTGGCGACTTCCGCCTCCAGGGCCTCGAACCGCTGGTGCC
>DATCFX010000983.1:0-4827 GCA_036509275.1 Pirellulales bacterium
GAATTCGAGATGGACGTAAGCCAGGTTTTCGAACGTATTGTGCGCGTGGCAGGCGCCCACGGCCTGCACGGAGATCGGATCCCGCTCGAGCAGATGAAACATGATCGACAATTCGTGCGGCGCCAGGTCATAGACGACGTTCGAGTCGGCCTGGAACAGCCCCAGGTTGGTGCGCACCGAATCGATGTAAAGAAGTTCGCCCAGCTCGCCAGAATCGATGAGTTGCTTGATCTTGGTCACAGCCCCGGTGTAGAGAAACGTATGGTCGACGGCCAGGATCCGGCCGTGGCGCTCGGCCAGTTCGATCAATTGGCGAGCTTCGGCAGCCGTTGGCGTGAGCGGCTTCTCGACCAGCACGTCCTTGCCGGCCACGAGCGCATCGCGCGCCAGCGCAAAGTGCGTCGCCAGCGGCGTGGCGATCAGCACCGCCTGGATCTGATCGTGGGACAAAAGCTGCCGATAATCCCGCGTGACGAGGCAATCGGGATGCGCCAGCCGCGCCTGCGCCAATCGCCCTTCGGCCGCGTCGCAGACGGCGATCAGGCGGCAACCCGGCTGCGCGGCGAAGTTGCGGGCCAGGTTTGGCCCCCAGTATCCGTAGCCGACGACTCCGACGCCGATCATGCCTTTCGTCCTTGAGTTGCAGGCGCCAGAAGAACGCGCAGCCGAGGGATCGGCCAGGCGCTTCATGCCTGCCGACTGGCAGGCAATGATTCGGGCATTTCTCGTTTTTGCAGTGGTTCGACCGCCGAGGCGCATTGCTAGCTCCCGGCGCTGGCTTGGCCGAGCGTTGTAACACGCGGGGCCGCGCTGTACCAAGTCCACTTGCAGGCAGCCACGCGGATTCGCGGATTGCAAGTCTCTGCTAGCTGGCGGCAGCATGACATTGACCGGTGCATGCCCGGCTACTAGAGTTTGCGCGGCCGCTGGCAAGCCGCCAATCGCCCCGACGGCGTGTGGTCTGCTCGAGCGCGCGCCGCACATGCCCGAAAACGCCAATCGCCATCGCCTCGAGGCCAATTCATGCGGCGTCTACTGCACGGCACCTTGCTCCAGTTCCCGCAGACGCTGGTGCTGATCGTGACGGTCGTCTGCTGGTTGCCGTATTTTGCCGGCAGCGTGATCCCGTTCCACGACTCGGCATACGTCTACCAGAACTTCCATTGCTTCTATAGCGAATTCGTTTTCAACCACGACCTGGTCCGCTGGTTCCCGTATGCCAACTACGGAATCCCGGCGGACTTCGGCCAGAACGCCAATTTCCCGACGGCCTACGTGGCAATGGCCGTGGGCTTGCTCACGGGCCTGCGCGATACGCTGCTGTTGCATAAAGTCGCGATGCTGCTGAACGAGGTCTTGTTTGCCTGTGGCCTCTTCCGCCTGGCCGGCGAACTCTACTCGCAACGTTTCACACGGCTGCTCATCACTCTCAGCGCGGTGTTGTCGACTTCCTGGCTGCAGCAGTCGATGCTCAACCTGTCGGTCATGTACCTGCTGCCGCTGGTCATGTTTTACCTGGTCCGGTTCTTCCGCACCGGCCGGATCGCGTGGCTTTATTGGGCCGGACTCATCGAAGTCTGTTCGATCATCGGCAGCGTCGCCTACTTCGCCCCGCTCCAGGCCATCGTGCTCGGCATCTTCGCCGCGGGGCTGTGCTGTGAATACTGGCCAGTGCTCTGGCAGTTGAGACAAACAGGCGCGAGCGGTGGGAGCCATTCGCCGGCCGTGCGTCCCACGAGCCCGGATGCGCGGTTGCGACAATACATGCTGCGCGGCTTGATCATCGTTCGCGGCATGTTCCATCCGTTGCTGTTCGTGATGCTGGCCGTGGCCACGATCATTGTTTGCTTTCTTGGCGGCGCGTTCAGCGGCCTGGTGGTCTTGACGCCCGGCCGTGACTCCGTCACCGGCAACATCGGACTCGAAACCTTTCTCAACTACGGTCGCCCGCCGATCGCGACGACACTCGTGGGATTCCTGGCCGGAGTCATCCCACACGGCGATAACAGCTACTATATTGGACTGCTGCCGCTGCTGATGTTCAGCTACGCACTCTGCACCGAACGCAGCAAAATCTTTCTGGGGACCGCGGCGGCCGCTCTGCTGCTCGTGTGGCTGTCGTTCGGCGGCAAGCTTGCCACGTGCATCTATTACTTGCCCGGCATGCACATGTTCCGGCACGTCGGGCTGGTCTTCGGCATCGGCGGCTTGCTCCTGCTCGTGGCCGGGGGCTTTGGCCTCGATCGATTGGTCCGGCACTGCCGACGGCTAGCCGTGCCTCTCAGACCAAAACTCGGACAGCGGCTGCCACTGCTGTTGATCGTTGGCGGGCTGATGCTGGCCGATCTTTGGCATTGCTGCCGGTCCGACGATCTGGACGTCTTCTTTGTGCATGGCGATGCCTGGCCGTTCGCCGCGTTTCGCGGCCTGCTCTATCTCGTCGCGGGACTTTTGATCCTGTTCGTGTGCCTGACCCGTTACAAAGCCCAACTCGCGCCCGCGTTGCCGGCAATCGCGGCCGTGGTGTGTTTGCTCGATATGGGAAGCTTTCGAGCGGAGGTATTCGCCACGGTCCAGCATGTTTCAACGCTCAGTCCGACGCTCGACGTGTTCGCTGCGAATCCGCTGCCGTTCCGCAGCGAGCGCAGCACCGGCCCCGTCGGTGATCTCGCCCGGGCACGGCTAGAAGTGTTTACTCGCCGATTGCGATTTGTAAACGACGGTCACAATTCAAGCCTCTGTTCGCTGATCGCCTTGGATGCCTGCCGTCCACCGTTTCGAGGGGATTTCTTGTGCTTGGACACCTGCAAATTGCTTCGCACCCGCGGCGGCGTTCCCACCGCACATCCCACGGACGCCTACCTGCCGGCGAAAGATCCCGCTTTGTTCCGGGCGCTCGGCTGCGGAGTGCCCAAGCTGAGGCTGACGCGGCAGATCAAGGTGGCTCGAACCGAGCAGGAAGCCGTCGCCTGGTTGTCCACGTCCGCGGATCTCTATGCCACCACGCTCCTGCTGACGGACGACAACGCCGTACACGACACGGCCACGCATCTTCCTGAACCCCCCTGCGGTTTGATCGAAGTCGAGAGCTTTTCCTCAAACCGGCTGGCGATGCAGGTCCGCGTCGACGGTCAGCAACCCGCGTGGCTGGTCTATGCCGACTCCTGGCACCCGGGCTGGACCGCCTGGATCGACGGCGTCCGCACAGCGTTGCCGCGCGCGAACTTGGGCTTGAAAGCCGTCCATGTGCCTCCGGGAAGACACCATGTCGAGTTCGTCTACGCCCCCGCGCTGAGAAACACGCTTGCCTGGTGTTTCGCCCTGATCGGACTGGCCACCGGAGCGGCCCTGTTGATCGACACGCTCGTGTCCACCCTGGCCGAGATCCGCGGCCAGCGGCCGGATCCACCGGTTCTCCCCGTTCTCCCGGCGTCTTCCGTCGGGTATCCTGCCAGGGATCGCCAGCCATGCCAAAGCACCTCGTGAGAACCCTGCCATGAAATCCCGCCGATTGTTTTTCGCTCTCGCCGTCCTCGCCGTTGCGGCTTCTGCATTTGCCGCTGAGCAGTGGGAATCGCTGTTTGACGGCAAGTCGCTCGACGGCTGGGAAGTCAAGGGCGGCAAAGCAACCTACAAAGTCGAAGACGGCATGATCGTTGGCACGACCGTCGACGGCAGCCCGAACACGTTCTTGTGCCGCGGCCCGTTCAGCGATTTCGAATTGGAACTCGACGTGCTGTGCGACAAGCCGCTGAACTCGGGCATCCAGATTCGCAGTCACGTCTACAAGCAGGACACGCCGCAGCCGTCGGCCCCCAAACGAATTCGCAAGGCGGGCGAGGTCTACGGCTATCAGTGCGAAATCGCCGCGGCCGAAGGCGGGACCTGCGGAAACTTTTGGGATGAAGCCCGTCGCACGAAATGGCTGGACGATTTTTCCAGCAAGCCCGAGGCCAGGCAAGCCTTCAAAAGCGACGCGTGGAACCACTATCGGATCGTGGCTCAAGGCGACCACATCCGGTCCTGGGTCAACGGCGTGCCGTGTGCCGACTTCCACGACAAGACGGACGCCAGCGGCTTCATCGGCCTGCAAGTCCACGCTATCAAGCAGGGAACCGAGCCCTACAGCGTCCGCTGGAAGAACATCCGGATTCGAGAGTTGACGCCGGGCGAGGAACCGTAGGGCTGCCTCGGCCGGCTCGAATCTCCTGCCGCGCAGACAGGCAGAAAAAGGTCGACCAAAGATTGACTTCTTCCTGGGCCGACTCCCCTGGCGGTCGAGCCCGAGGCGAGGCTTCGGAAAAACTGAAGTGATCTTTCGGTCGATCCTAAGTGGGATTGCCATCGACCTCGTTCGGGTTCTGCAGGGGAATCACGGAGACTTTGCCCGTGTTCTCCAGCACGGCGAACCGCACCTCGGCCGGCCCCGCACAGCCCGCCGCCCGGAGCGAAGCCTCCAATTCGTGCATGGTCATTCGGGTTTGCTCCAGCGAGACATGGTCGATTTTGCCATCGTGAATGAGGATGATCGGCCGGCCTTCGACCAGAGCCTCCAGACGTTTGCTACGATAGGCCAGCCAGCCGACGGATGAATTGATCCCCACCAGGGTGCAGGCGAGGATCATGCCGCCGGTGATGCTGTTGTCCCCGCCGTTCATCGAATTCTGCACCGCATTGCTCAACACCAACAACAGCACCAGGTCGAAGGGAGCCAACTGCCCGACCTGTCTTTTGCCGGTCAAACGCAGCAGCACCACCATGAACAAGTAGACAATTACCGCTCGCAGGACGAACTCCCACCAGTGCGGCAGGCTGATTTCCCACATG
>DATCFX010000984.1:0-4686 GCA_036509275.1 Pirellulales bacterium
CAAAATCCGGCCGCCGGCCGTATTCAAAGCTCGACAGGTCGAAGCTTGCCGCGCTCGGCAAAGAACTCGATCAAGAATTCGCGATCGACGTCAAGACCCGGCCGCTGACAAAAGCGGAACGCGAGTTGTGGAAGAAAACGCAAGTCAAGCTCCGCGAGCGTAGGGGTCGCACGGATACGCGGACAGTTCGGGTACGAGCCGCTTTATTGGAACGCGCCAGCAAGCAAGCCAAGCGGCTGCGGATCAGCACGACCAAGCTGGTGAACCAATTGCTTGAGCGAGGCCTGAACGAATAGGCGCGAGGAATTGATTTCGGGCAAGATCGCCCCAGGGTGCATCTTGAGACCGGCCGCGACGATCTGCTAGCATGCGGCTTCAAGAATCGCCCGCTCGCGCCGGTCCATAAGCGATGGATGCACGGATGACCGTCAGCCCAATGATGCAGCAGTACCAGGAGGCCAAGGCGGCCTGTCCCGATGCGCTGCTCTTGTTCCGGATGGGCGATT
This sequence comes from Pirellulales bacterium, assembly GCA_036509275.1. GTDB lineage: Bacteria > Planctomycetota > Planctomycetia > Pirellulales > PNKZ01 > DATATB01. The sequence goes on from DATCFX010000984.1 coordinate 507, forward strand.
TTTATGAGCTGTTTCACGAGGACGCCAAGACGGCCTCGCGCGTGCTCAACCTGGCGCTGACCAGCCGCGACAAGGGCGAAAATCCGGTGCCGATGGCCGGCTTTCCGCACCATCAATTGGAGAGCTACCTAGGCAAGCTGATCGCCGCCGGACTGCGGGCGGCCATCTGCGACCAGGTGGAAGACGCCCGGCAGGCCAAAGGCCTGGTGCGGCGCGAGTTGACGCGGATCGTCACCCGCGGCACGGTTACCGACGACGCGCTGCTCGATCCGCGGCAGAGCAACTACCTGGCGGGCATCGTGCCGGGCGAAACGGCCGGCCTGGCCTGGGTCGATCTGTCCACCGGCCGATTCCTGGCGGCCTCGGTCCCCGGCAATCAGTTGGCCGAGGAACTCGCGCGGGTCGGTCCGGTCGAGTGCCTGGCCGGTGACGACGCGGGCGAAATCCCGCAACTGCCGGGCCTGCTCGTCACGCGGCGTCCGGCCTGGGCCTTTTCGCACCGCAACGCGCTCGATGTGCTGCACAAACATTTCGGCACGCAGTCGCTCGAAGGTTTTGGCTTCGTGGCCACCGACACCGCGGCGATCCGCGCGGCTGGCGCACTCGTGGAATATCTGGCCGAAACGCAAAAGACGTCGCTGGGGCACATCGATCGCTTGGTGCCCTACCGCCTGGGCACGTCCTTGGCCATCGACGAAGCGAGCCGGCGCAGCCTGGAGCTGTGCCGCACGCTGCGCGAAGGCCGCCGCGAAGGCTCGCTGCTGGCCGTGCTCGATCGCACGGCCACGGCGATGGGCAGCCGGCTGATGGCCGAGTGGCTGGCCAATCCGCTCACGGACCGAGCCGCGATTGACGCGCGGCTCGATGCGGTGGGTGAACTGCTGTCGGCGGCAAACCTGGCCGCTGAATTGCGCGAACAGTTGAAACGCGTACACGACGTCGAGCGGCTGCTGGCCCGCGTGACCACCGGCCGCGCGACGCCGCGCGATCTCAGTTGCCTGGCCCGCACGCTGCGCGTGCTGCCGGCGGTCAAAGCCCGGCTCACGGCCCGCGCCAGCGGCTTATTGAATCGCCTGGAGACGGAACTCGATCTTTGCCCCGACCTGCGGGCCAGGCTCGATGCGGCGCTCGAGGACGAATGCCCGCTGGTGAGCCGCGATGGCGGTTTTATCCGCGGCGGGCATTCGACGGAGTTGGACGCGCTGCGCGAGTTGGCCTCTGGCGGCAAGCAGTGGATCGCCCGTTACCAGGCCGAAGAAGCCGAGCGCAGCGGAATCAGCAGCCTCAAGGTGGGCTTCAACAATGTCTTCGGCTACTACCTGGAGATCACGCACGCGCACCGCGACAAGGTGCCGCCGCACTATATCCGCAAGCAAACGGTGAAGAATGCCGAACGCTACATCACGCCCGAACTGAAGGATTACGAGGAGAAGGTGCTTTCGGCCGATGACAAAGCCAAGACGCTCGAGCACGATCTATTCCTGGAGCTGCGCGATGCGGTGGCTGCCGCGGCTCGGCGGCTGCGCTCGACGGCCGAAGCCCTGGCGCAAATCGACGTGCTGGCTGGGTTGGCCGAATTGGCGCGCGAGCGGGGGTATTGCCGGCCGCAGATCGTCGACGAGCCGGTGTTGAAGATCGTGGCCGGGCGGCACCCGGTATTGGATGTTTTGCTGACCAGCGGTTCGTTCGTGCCCAATGATTGCACGGCCGATGCCGAGCAGGGCAACATCCTGCTGATTACCGGCCCGAACATGGCCGGCAAGAGCACCTACATCCGGCAGACGGCCCTGCTCACGTTGATGGCGCAGTTGGGCAGCTTCGTGCCGGCCGCGGAGGCCACGATCGGCGTTGCCGACCGCATTTTCGCCCGCGTCGGGGCCAGCGACGAACTGTCGCGCGGCCAGAGCACGTTCATGGTCGAGATGACCGAAACGGCGCGGATTCTCAACACGGCCACGCCGGCCAGCCTCGTGATTTTGGACGAAATCGGCCGCGGCACCAGCACCTACGACGGCGTGTCGCTGGCCTGGTCGGTGGTCGAGTTTCTGCACGACGAAATCGGCTGCCGGACGCTGTTTGCCACGCACTATCACGAGCTGACCGAATTGTCGCAGTCGCTCACGCGCATCAAGAATCTGAACGTGGCGGTGCTCGAGTGGCAGGACGACGTGGTGTTTCTGCACAAGATCGTGGCCGGGGCGGCGGACAAGAGCTACGGCATCCACGTGGCCCGGCTGGCCGGCATTCCGCGCGAGGTGCTGGAGCGTGCGCGGCAGATTCTGGCCCGGCTCGAGGCCGATCATCTCGACGAGGGGGGCCGCGCGACGTGGGCCCGCCGGCCGCAGATCCAAAAAGGCGAGTTGCAACTCACGCTGTTCGAGCCGCCGCCGCATCCGCTGCTGGACGAGATCCGCACGGCCGACCTGGACAATCTCACACCCGTCAACGCCTTGAACCTGCTGCAACAATGGCAGCAAACGCTGGCCAACACGATCGCGGCGAAACCGCGCTGAACGCTGTGCCGCTCGAGCCGGCCCCGCGGCCCGCGCCGTCGCCGGGTGCGCGGCAGGGCCGATGGGCAGCACTGCGCTGGGGCCGGCGGGCCGCGGCCGTGGGCTTGGGCAGCCTGGTCGAACTGTTGTTTCCGCCTGCCTGTGCGTGCTGCCGCTGCCAGCTCGCCAGCGCCGGCGACGGTTTGCTGCTGTGCGACGCCTGCCGCACGCCGCTCGATGCCGCGCCCTGCGTCCGTTGCGACCGCTGCGGTGCCCGCGCCGCTGCCGGTCTGGCGGCCAGTGACGGCTGTATTGTGTGCCGCAAGGCGCGCTTTAAGTTTGCCGCGGTGCGCGCCCTGGGCGATTACGAGGGCGCACTGCGCATGGCCGTGCTGCGACTCAAGCACCCGGGTCACGAGCCCTTGGTAGCGGCGCTGGTTGAACTGCTCTGGCGGCGCTCTGGAGCGGAGTTGGCGGCCGCGGGGTTCGACGCGGTGCTCAACACGCCGATGCACTGGTGGCGGCGCACGCGCCGCGGCACGTGCGCCCCGGAGTTGCTGGCCTCGGACCTGGCGGCCCGGCTAAACATCGAACATCTGCCGCGCGCGCTCGCCTGCCGGCGGCTGCGACCATCGCAAGGCACGCTCGGCCGCCAGCAGCGGCTGGCCAACGTGCGCGGCGCTTTCGCGGTGCGCCGCGGTTATCAGCTCGAAGGCACCAGGCTGCTGGTGGTGGACGACGTGCTGACCACCGGGGCGACAGCCAGCGAACTGGCCCGAATGCTCAAGCGGGCCGGCGCCGCGACCGTGTGGATGGCGGTGCTGGCCCGCGCGGCCGGCGACCGCCAGTAGTGGAATTCATGAGAATTCGGCGGGCTCGCCCAGGTATCTGCGTCAGAAGTCTCACGGGCGGAAGTCTCACGACTTCCGCTACGATGCGCGGGTGTGCCGTTGCTGGTCGCAGGTGAGTGATCCGCGCTAGAACGTGCGGTTGGTGTTGACGAGGAAGTTGCCGTTGTTGGCCACCGGCAGCAAAGGCATCGACGATCGGCCGGCAACGGTGCTGCTGCGGGCCGCGCGGCCGGGATAGAAGGCCACGCCGATCGAGATATTCCACGTCTCTTTAAGCGGCGTGAAACCCGTGTGGGTATCCGGCTGCAGGTACATCATATTTCCGTACAAGGCGAAGGAGTCGGTCAGCGGAACGTTCATCGATCCGCCGGCGTCCACCGTGCCGAAGTTGGGTCCGAAGGCAGGGTCCGTCAACACCGTTTGCCGTGGCACGCCGACAAACAGCGTGCTGTCGGCCCCGCCCAGGCCCCATTTATGGTGCCAGTACATATTCAGCATGTTGATGGGCTTGAAATAGGCGGAGGTGTAGCCGGCCAAATTGGGCGGCAGGGCCACCGTTTCGGCAAACGCCGAGACCGTGCCCCAGACGCCCACCTCATTGAAGTAGCCCAGTGCGTAGCCGAGCTGAAAGCGAACCTGTCCCATCGTGGGCGGCGCACTGAACACGCCGAGGTTATCGTTCATCATCAGGTCGTAGACCACGCCCATGCTCAAGCGCCGATCAGCATCGGCGTGGCGAAAGATGCCGCCGGTCACAAACCACTGCTGCCCGAGGCTGTTGGCTCGGCTCGGCGCATCGCCGCTGCGTCCGCTGAAATCGTAGAAGTTGTAGCTGCC
>DATCFX010000985.1:0-2374 GCA_036509275.1 Pirellulales bacterium
CCCCTGCTCTGTCCTGCGCGGTTCTGCGCGCCGCTGCTCGAGCCAATACAAGCCGGTCGAGTGGCCGCGTCCCCAGATGAGATCGGCGTCGCCATCGCCGTCGACGTCTGCAACGAGGATCGGCACGCTGGCGTCGCGGTGCAGGCGGAACTCGGGGTGCCAGATCCATTTGCCGGCGATGCGGTCGGCCGGCGCTTCGAGCCAGCCGACGGAAGCCACCACATCGCCGCGGCCATCGCCGTTGAGATCGCCAAAGCCGATGCCGTGGCCGGCCGCTTCGACCGGCAGATCGTGCCGCAGCCAGTTGGGTCCGGCGGCGCTGTGGGCAGCCAACTGCCACCAGGCGCAAAAATCCTTGCCGGCCGGCAGCACGTCGGGGCGGCCATCGCCGTCGATGTCGTATAGCCGGCCGGTTTCCATCGGTCCCGGCCGCGCGATCAGATGTTCGACCCAGGGTTGCGACAGGTCGCTGGGATTTTCGATCCAGGCCAGCTTCTGGCTGCGATAGTTGGCGGTGATGAAGTCGGTGCGGCCGTCGCCGTTGACATCCAGCGGCAGGCAGGCGTAGTCGTCGTAGCGGCCGCGAATGAACTCGACCTCGCGCACCGCATGCCGCTGCCACGAGGGCGCCTGGTACCACGCGCCGCCGGTGACGATATCCAGCCGGCCGTCGCGGTCGACGTCGATGGCCGCGGCGGCGCTGTAAGTGGCCTGCCGGTCGATCGTATGTGGCCGAAAGCCCAGTTCGCCGACGGCGGCGACGGTTAGCAGCGGAAAGCAGGCGAAAAACGTGAGCATGCGAGCCATCGTACCCGGTCCGCCGGCGGGATTCGATCAAAAATCGGCGGTTGCGACCGCCGTAGCAGAATTCGTGCGAATTTCGAAACACCACCGTGATCTGCCGGAAGTCTCACGACTTCCGCTACCAATTTGATTGTGAGCGGCCGGGGGAGCCCGCTATACTGGGGTGCTTGATTTGAGCGGGGGTTTTTCGGAACAGAAATCCTGGCAATCGGAACGAGGAACAGGGTCATGACATGCCTTTCGAGAGGTTCGGCGACGGGGCTCCGGGCAATGCTGCTGGCGGCCGCGGGGGTCGCGTTGGCGCTTGGCGGTAGCGTGCGGCTGGAGGCGGCCGCCTTGCTGCCGGCTCAGCAGGATCGGGTCAGTGCGGTCGATGCGTCGCTGCAAAAGGCGGCCGACCTATATCGCAAGCACAAGCTGGATGAGCTCGGCAAGCTCGTCGACAATATTCAAAAAGCCGTCGGCGAGTTGAAAGAGGGCGAAGGCCACGAGCAACTCGCGCCGCAGATCGAACAACTCGAATTGCGACTGGCGTCGGCTCAAAAGCTGTTGAAGTATGGCCTGGAATCCGTCGCGGCCGATACCGAAAAACCGGCCGCCGGCAAGAAGAAGCTCGCCGGCAAGCCCGCTGCCCGCAAGCCCGGCGTCAAACCCAAGCCGATTGCCATGGCCAAGGCCAATCCCACTGGCAACCCGGCGACGATGGCCGGGCGCAAGGCGGCCGGCGGCGGCATCAGCTTCTCCTCGCAAATCGGACCGCTGCTGCAAGGCAAGTGCGGCCGCTGCCACGGCAATAATCCCAAGGGCGGGTTCAGCGTGGCCAGTTATGCCGACATCCGCAAAGGCTCGGACTCGGGCTTCGTGTTTTTTCCCGGCAAGGGTCAAGGCAGCCGGCTGATCGAGTTGCTGGATACCGGCGAAATGCCCAAGGGCGGCAACAAGCTCAGCCCCGACGAAATCGGGCTGATTACGCAGTGGATCGACCAGGGCGCACCGTTCGACGCCGATCCGGTGTCGATGCTGGCGGCCGGCGGCAGCATTGCGATGGCCACGGGCAACGAAACCGTGAGCTTTATGGATGACATTGCGCCGGTGCTCGTCGGCAAATGTACGCGCTGCCACGGTGGCGAACGCGGCGCCGATAATATGGAGTTGGACACGTTCACTCGCCTGATGAAAGGCGGCCGGACGGGTGCGATTGTCATGGCGGGCAGCCCCACCAGCAGCCTGATCGTGCAGATGATCGAGGGCACGGCCCGCGACAAAGTCGGTCCGCGGCGTCGCATGCCCGATCGGAGTCCGCCGTTGGCCAAGGACATCATCGAAAAGATCAAGACCTGGATTGCCGAAGGGGCCAAGTTCGACGGCGGCGATCCGAACGCCTCGCTCGAATTTCTAGTGCGCGTGCGGCAGGCCGCCAAGGCCACGCACGAAGAACTCTCGAAAATCCGCGATCAGGAAGCGAAACGCAACTGGGCCCTGGGCAATCCGGGCCTGCCGCCGATCGTCATCGAAGAAGATGCCTTCCGTCTGGTCGGCGATCTGCCGTCGGTGCGGATGAAGGAAGTGG
>DATCFX010000986.1:0-1378 GCA_036509275.1 Pirellulales bacterium
GCGCCGCTGGCCTGGGTGCAGCTTCGCCCGATCACCGCTTTCGAGGTGCTCGTCAGTCAGCTCGGTTCGCAGACGGTCGTGCTGGCCTGGGTCGACGGCCTGGCCGGTCTGGCAGTTGGCCTGGTGATGGGCATGCTGGCCAGCCCGCTGGCGCAGCTTGGCCCCGGCGGGCGGCAGGGCGTGCGGACGCTGTTGTTTGCATCCACGGCTGTCGGTGTGTTCTTGGGGTGGCAGGCCAATTCGATCTTGATGGTGTTGGCGGCCGTGCTGTTCGCGACGATCACGGTGTATCGGCCGCTGTGGCAGGGGCTAGCGCGGTTGCCCTTTAGCGGGCTGCTGTGGATCGGTGCAATGGCCTGGATTGTCGCCTGGCGACGCATTGCCGCCTACGATTTCCGCACGGCCGGCGGTGCCACGGGCTTGTTGCTGGCCTGCTGCGGAGGCATCGTACTGCTGGCGTCGCTGTTGGGTCACTTGGTCGGCCGCCACCGCGCGCGGGCGACGGTCGAGCCGCGGCAGCCGGGCTGAAAACCAGAATGATAGGGTGGCGCGATCCATGACCTCGGCCGCTTCGGAATTGTCCACCGCACCCGTGGCCGTCGTCACGGGCAGTGGAGCGCAGCGCTTGGGCCAGTCCATTGCCCAGGCGCTGGCCGCCCGCGGCTATCGGCTGGCGCTGCACGCGCATCAACATGTTGATGCCGCCCGGCAGACGGCCGCCGAGTTCGCTGCCGCGGGCACCGACACGATTGCGCTGTCGGGCGATCTGCGCGACGAAGACGCGGTGCGGGCCATGGTCGAGCGAACTTGGGACCACTTCGGCCGGATCGATGCCCTGGTGAATACGGCCGCCGTTTGGCAGCGGAAAAAGCTGGAGGACGTGCGCGCGGCCGATGTCCGCCTGCATTTAGAAGTCAACGTGCTCGGCAGCTTTTTATGTGCTCAACAAGTCGGGCTGCGCATGGTCGGGCAGCCGCAGGGCGGAGCGATCGTCAACTTCGGCGATTGGGCGATCGCCCGGCCGTACCCAGACTACGCGGCATATTTTCCGTCCAAGGGCGCGATCCCGGCCATGACGCGGTCGCTGGCCGTCGAGCTTGGTCGGCGCAATCCCAAGGTGCGCGTCAACGCGATCCTGCCCGGGCCGGTGCTGTTTCAGCCCGACACGCCCGTCGCCGAGCGGCTCGAGGCGATCGCCGAGACGCTGGCCCAGCGCGAGGGGCATCCGAGCAACGTGGCCGATGCCGTGATCCTGCTGTTGGAAAACGAATTCATCACCGGCGCCTGTCTACCGGTCGACGGCGGCCGCACGATTTTCGCCGGCTGAAGTGCGCTCCGGTGCCAGCGAAGCCCAACGCGACCTAGTAAGATAGTGGGC
>DATCFX010000987.1:0-3540 GCA_036509275.1 Pirellulales bacterium
CGCCAAGCTGACCAACACGATGCTGATTGCCGGAGCGGTGGTGCTGCTGGTCTCTCCGTTGGGCGGGTATTGGCTGGCCGGCCGGGCCACGCGCCCGCTGGCGCGGATCATCGACACCACGGCGCGGCTGCATCCGTCGAACTTGGAAGAGCGGCTGCAAATCCGCGGCACGCGCGACGAACTGGACCGGCTGTCGCAGACGGTCAACGCGCTGCTGGACCGCATTGCCGCCTACATCAGCCAAAACCGGCAGTTCACGGCCAATGCCGCTCACGAGCTGCGCTCGCCGCTGGCCGCGATCCAAAACTCGCTCGAAGTCGGCCTGAATGCCGACCGCAGCGCCGAAGAATATCACGAACTGCTGGGCGAAACGCTGGAAGAATGCGGCGTGCTGCGCGACCTGGTCAACCAGATGCTGCTGCTGGCCGAAAGCGATGCCGGCCGACTCGAGGTCAGCCCCGATCCCTTCCGCCTCGATCTGGTGGCCCAGAAGTCGCACGAAATGTTCGTGGGCGTGGCCGAAGCCGCCGACCTCAGGCTGCGGCTCGACTGCCAGGGTCCCCCGGTCCTGATCTACGGCGACGCCAACCGCTTGCGGCAGGTTGTCAACAACCTGATCGACAACGCCATCAAGTTCAGCCAGGCGGGCGGCACGATCACCGTCAGCGTGCATCGCGAACACGCGCGGCATGCGGTGCTCGAAGTCGCCGACACCGGCATCGGGATCGCCGCCGAGGATCTGCCGCACGTGTTCGAGCGGTTCTATCGCGGCGACAAATCGCGGCAGCGCAAGGACCGCTCAGGCGGCACCGGCTTGGGCTTGAGTATTTGCAGTTCGATCGCGGCCGCGCACAATGGCACGATCAAGGTCGAGAGCACGCTCGGCCAGGGTACGACCGTGACGGTCACCTTGCCGCTGGCCGAAGGCGCCCGGCCCGAAGAAATCGGCCTGCCGCTGAAAAACATCGAGAGTTCGCCGGCCGCCTGACCGGCCGGCCCTGTCGGCCGGCAACCAGAATTTGCTTCCCCCTTCCGCATTCGTGCTGCATGCTGCATCATTCGTCACTTGCGTTCCATTCATCCACCGTCCCAGCCACCGGGGCGGCCGAGCCCACAAAGGAGCCGTCCATGCTCAAGTACCGCTTGGGATTCTTTCTGATCGGCATGCTGCTGGCTTCGAGCCTGGCCCTGGCTGCCGCACGACTGTACGAAGGCAAAGTGATCTTGGCGAGCGACGGCAAGCTGACCGTCGTCGATAAGGATGGCGACAACGACGAATTTGTCGTCACCGCGACGACCAAAATTACGCGCAACGCCAAACCGGCCAAACTCGACGACCTGCAAGCGGGCGATCGCGTAAAGATCATGGCCCAAAAAAAAGACGCCGCCTTGGTGGCTTCGGACATCGAAGCCCATTCAGCCGAATGACGCGGACCCGCTAGCCTACAACAAACAACCGCCACCACTGACCACTGACCACTGACCACTGACCACTGACCACTGACCACTGACCACTGACCACTGACCACTGACCACTGACCACTGACCACTGACAATTCCCAGCATGCGGATAGCGCTCTTCATCACTTGCCTGGCCGACGTGCTGCGGCCGGAGGCTGGCCAAGCCACGGTACGCTTGCTGCGACGCCTGGGGCATGAAGTGCTGTTTCCGGCCGGACAGACCTGCTGCGGCCAGCCGTTCTACAACAGCGGCTTCGCCGATCTGGCCCGCCGCCAGGCACGGCAAACCATCGCCGCGCTCGACGATTGCGAGACCGTGGTACTCCCCTCCGGATCGTGCGCGGCGATGATCAAGCTCGAATTCCTGCACCTATTGCACGACGACCCGGCCTGGCACGCGCGCGCCGTCGACCTGGCCCGGCGAACCTATGAGTTGAGCGACCTGCTCGTCAATCGATTGCAGCTAACGGACGTCGGCGCCCGCTTCGCAGCCAAGGTGACCTATCACTACGCCTGCCACCTGCGCGGCCTGGGCCTCTCGGGCCAGTGCGAAACCCTGTTGCAGCATGTAAAAGGCTTGACGTACGTGCCGCTGGCCCGCGCCGATCAGTGTTGCGGCTTCGGCGGCTCGTTTGCCGTCCGTTACCCGGAGATCTCGACCTCAATGGTCGACGACAAAGTCAAGTGCATCGAGCAGACAGGCGCCGAGGCCGTCGTGAGCACCGACACCGGCTGCCTGATGAACATCGGCGGCCGCTTGCGACGTCAAGGCAGCCGGGTCCGGCCGCTGCATTTGGCCGAGGTTTTGGGAAATGATGAAGGATGAATGCGGAACGCTGAATGCCGGAGTGGCGCATCACTGGGCGTCGTTCAGCTTCGCTGGGCTGTTGGCTTCGACCGGCGCGCCGGTGGGTTTCCAGGTGGGCTGCCAGGCTTGCGGCGGCTGATTGCTGGGCTGCTCACGCTTGATTGTCATCGATGTGAGACGCCGCCCCTCTTGCCGCTGGCGATCGGCCGCCAGGCTCTGGAGAAAGTCGGGGGATGCCCGATCCAGCACGATGATCTCGCTCTTGGCCTGCGGGTCGGTCAGCGAACGGACAATGCAGATCACCTCGGCGCCGGCCGTCTTGCTTTTCAGCTCGCTCAGCAGCGTGGCTTCTTGAGGGTTGAGCGTGGCTACCGCGGCGGACTTGGCGCCCGGCACCGGCTGGCCCGGTTCCAAGCCAGCGCTGGGCATGCGCTCCGGCATGGCTAGTAGCGCGGCCGAATCAGTGATTGCCTGTGCCGCTACAGCCGCACCGTGGGCGAGCACCTGCCGCAAACCCAATTGGTCGAGCTGGCCATAGATCGCCGGCAATGCGGCGTACAGGCCTTCGTTGTCGGCTGGGTCGGCCGCGTTGCAGACGCCGATCACCTGGCCCGCGGAGTTGAACAAGCCGCCGCCGCTGCGGCCTTCTACCGGCTGGCCAGGCACCTGCACGTTCGCCGGCCCGAGGTACTTGTTGATGCTCGAAAGCTGGCTGCTGCGCGCCGTGGGATCGGCGCCGTGGTTGCAGCCGATATTGGTCACCGCTTCGTGCGCCCGCAAAGCATAATCGGCCGGGGCCAACGGTGCGACGGCGACCTGCGTGTTCGGCCGGATGCTCAACAGGCCCAGATCCGTCTTCAAGTCGTAACCGATCAGCCGCGCCGGCAGCCCTTGCGGCGCCCCGGGACCGAACAAGTCGACGACGATTTTGCCTTTGCCCTGCGAATCGCGGAACACGTGGCCGCAGGTCAGGATCAGCGCTTCGCCGGCGCGGGCGTCGATGATCGTGCCCGAGCCCACCGAGCGGCCGCTCGGGTCGTCGATCTTCAGCCGTACGCTGGCCGCCAACAGCCGGCTGGTGAGATCGCCGGCCAGCGGGCTTGCCTGTTGTTTGGTCGATACCGGCGCGGCTTCGGCGACGGGGGCCGGTTCGGCGGCGGATGTTTCGGTGGTCGACGTGCGAGACTGCCGCGTGACCGCGACCAAGGGTGGACCGCTGCGCACGCTCGGAAAGCGGCGGCTCGCCGGCGCAGCCGCGCTGGTGGTAGCCG